>NZ_JAVGCZ010000221.1:0-1019 GCF_052928425.1 Glutamicibacter sp. BSL13 | reverse complement strand
CTGGGCCATCTCCGGGGCCAGCACCATCCGGCCGGCCGCGGCCTGGCGCACCGAATCGACGATGGTGTCCGAGGCGACGTCCTTGAGCAGGTACCCGGCCGCGCCGGCCTCCACGCAGGCCAGGATTTCGGCGTCCTTGTCGAACGTGGTCAGGATCAGCACCTGTGGGGGATCGGGCAGGGCACGCAGCGCCGCGGTGGTTTGCACGCCATTCATCCCCTCGCCCAGGCGCAGGTCGCACAGCACCACGTCGACGGGGCACTGCCGGGCCAGTTCGACGGCCTGCTCGCCGCTGCCGGCCTGGCAGGCGACGGTGATGTCCGGGTAGTTGTCGAACACGGCCTTCAGCCCGGTGCGCACGATCGGGTGGTCGTCGACCAGCATGATGCGGATCATCGGCGCGCTCCTCCCCTTTCCTTTCCTTGGTCAGAGTTCCTTGGTCAGAGTTCCTCGGTCAGGGCCGCAACGGCAGGTAGGCGGACAGCCCGGTGCCGGTGCCCGGGGTGCTTTCCACATCCAGCCCGCCGCCCAGCTCCCGCAGCCGTTCGCGCATCGAGCGCAGCCCGAACCCGCCGTCGCCCAGGTGGGTGGGCGCCTGCTGCCAGCTGTCGGCGTCGAACCCGATTCCGTCGTCGAAAATGTCCAGACGCACCATACCACCGGCCAGCTGCAGCGAGAGCACCACCTGGTTGGCGTGCGCGTGGCGGCGGATGTTGGCCAGCGCCGATTGGGCGACGCGCAGCAGCGCCACCTGCACCGTGGTGTCCAGCGCCGGCACGTCCGGGTCGGCCCGCAGTTCGGTGCGGATCCCGGTTTCCTCGCCCAGCCTTTCCAGCATCCGCCCCAGCGCCCCCGCCAGCGCCTGGTCCTCCAGTTCGGCCGGCGCCAGCGCGGCGATGATCCGGCGCAGGTCCGCCAGCGCCTGGCCGGCCAGCTGCTGCACCCGCTCCAGGGCGTTGACCGCCCCGGCGGCGTCACCCGCGCCGGTGGCGGCCCGGGCGTGCAGCGAGATCGAGGCC
>NZ_JAVGCZ010000220.1:0-1036 GCF_052928425.1 Glutamicibacter sp. BSL13 | reverse complement strand
GGGCCGGGCCGGCGCTTGGATTCGTCGCCGTGTTCCAGCTGCTCTCGGCCGGCTTCGGGCGGCTGATCGCCCCGAGCGTGAAGGCCGCCGAAGAGCACGCCGCCGCCGATCCGGCCCAGGCGCCCAGCACGCAGGGGGTGCTGGGGGGTCTGCGCTGGTGCTTTGCCCGCCCACAGCTGCGGATCATGCTCTGGCTGATCGTGGCGGTGAACCTGGGCACGAACGGTTCGGTGACCACCCTGGTCTACGGGTTGCGCGACCGCGGGCAGTCCCCGGTGAGCATCGGGCTGGTCAGCGCCTGCATGGGGGTGGGGCTGCTGCTGGGGTCGGTGTTCGCCACCTGGCTGATCGACCGGGTGCCCACCGGGTGGCTCTCCTGCCTGTCGCTCAGCGCCCTGGGACTGTTCCTGGCGCTCATCTCCGCCCACGCCGGCCTGTGGTGGATCGGCGGGATGCTGGCGGCCGCGTTCGTGGGGGTGCCGGCCCTGAACGCGGCGGTTGGCGGCTACTTCATGGCGATCGCCCCGCGGGACATGGCCGGGCGGGCGAACGCGGTGATGCTGTTCATGGCGCTGCTGGCCATGCCGCTGGGGCCGCTGCTGGCCGGGGCCGGGGTGCAGCTGGCCGGGATGGCCCCCACGATCCGCTTCTTCGCCGCCATCGTGCTGCTGGCCGCCCTTGGCGCCTGGCTCAGCCCGCACATCCGCTCCATCCCCGGGCCCGAGCACTGGCAGCACTCGGGCCGGGACACCGCACCGACCGGCGCCTCGGCGAGCGCGAAGGCCAAGCGTCCTGCATCGGGTGGGCGGCCGGCGAGCGCCGCTGGGCGCGGACGCGGCCTGGATCCCCATGGACAGTGGATCTACCTCTAGATCCCCAGGGGAGATGCCGGCACCGGGCCTCACCGCTGGATCGGCGCACCACCGGGTGTGGTGCGCCGATCCAGCGGCGCTCCAGCGGCTTCCGGTCGCTAGCCGTCGGCAATGACGGGGCCTTCGGTGCGGCCCTTCCCCGGCAGGGGTCAGTGGCTCTTCCG
>NZ_JAVGCZ010000219.1:0-1037 GCF_052928425.1 Glutamicibacter sp. BSL13 | reverse complement strand
CTGACGCGCAAGGGCTGGCGGCGGTGGCGATGCGCTACATTCCCGGCACCGCGCACCCGCCGCACCGGGGCGATGCGCGCATCCTGCGCCGGGTGGTCGATGCCCTGGCCGAGGTAGAGCTCGACACACTGCGCCCGCTGCTGGCCGAACCGTTCGCGTTCGGCGGGCCGTGGACCACCGAACGCTGCCAGGCCAGCCACGACGCGCTGCCGCTCGAGCTGCGCCCGGCAGCCCTCACCCTGTGGGAGCAGCTGCCCGAACTGGCCCAGGTCCCCCCGGGCCTGGTGCACGGGGACCTGGCCGGGCACAACATGCACTGGGTCAACGGGGAGCTGATTGGGATCCTGGACTGGGACCTGGCCGCGGCCTGGGACCCGGCGCTGAACACCGCCTACCTGTGCCTGTGGCACGGCCAGGACCTGATCGACCAGGTCGCCCCGGATCCCGGGCAGGCCCGCCGGGCCAGGATCTGGCTGGGACTGATGAGCCTGGAGCGCTTCAGCGACGCCATTGCGCGCACCGATCATCCGCGGCTGGACAAGCTGCTGCGCAAAATCGGCCCGCGCCTGCGCATGGCGGCGGCCGCCGCCGCACGCGGCTAGGCCCTGCGCCGGACGGTGCGGGACTTTTCACCGTTCTGCAAATCGTTCGCGCAGCTGGCGCAGGCAGGCACCGTCAACTGCGAGCCCAGCACATAATGCAGCCGATGCGCGCTTCTTCCCGCCCGTTTGTTCGTGGCGCCAGATGCGGCCGGCTCGGCGACTGGGCACTCTCCTTCAGTACGAACCCGAAGGTTACCAGCGCGCCCACTAAACTAATCCCATGCCCAGCACCAGTTTTGTCATCTTCGCGCCCCTGCACACCGACGGATCCCACGTGCCGGACGGGGCGCTGGCCGTCACCGGCGAGCGCATCGCCTTTTCCGGTACGCGCGCGCAGTTCCTGGCCCTTACCGACGCCGCGGCGTTCACCGTCCGGCCGGTGCCCGAGGGCGCCCAGCTGCTGCCCGGGCTGATCGACCTGCACTGCCACGGCGC
>NZ_JAVGCZ010000218.1:0-1071 GCF_052928425.1 Glutamicibacter sp. BSL13 | reverse complement strand
TGCCCGATCTCGTACCCGTAGGCCGGGTCGTAGGCCACCACCGCCGGGTTGGTCAACGCCAGCAGCGGGGAATGCCCATCAGCGTGCTGCAGCCCCTCACCGGTCAGGGTGGTGCGTCCAGCGGTCGCACCGATCACGAACCCGCGGGTCATCTGATCCGCTGCCGCCCAGAACGCGTCCCCGGTGCGCTGGAACCCGAACATCGAGTAAAACACGTAGATCGGGATCAACGCTTGACCGTGGGTGGCATACGAGGTCCCGGCCGCGGTGAACGAGGCCACCGCCCCGGCCTCGTTGATCCCGGGATGGATCAACTGCCCCGAGGCCGATTCCTTGTACGCCAGCACCAGGTCACGGTCCACCGACAGGTAGTTCTGCCCGGCCGGGTTGTAGATCTTCTTGGTGGGGAAGAACGAGTCCATCCCGAACGTGCGCGACTCATCCGGCACGATCGGCACGATCCGGTGCCCGAAGTCCTTATCCCGCATCAAGTCCTTGAGCAAACGCACGAACGCCATCGTGGTCGCGGCCATCTGCTTGCCCGACCCGCGCTTGGCGATCTCATAGGACTTCTGCCCGGGCAGGCTGATCCGGGTTTCGTTGTGCGGGCGGCGTTCGGGCAAAAACCCGCCCAGTTCGGCCCGCCGGTCCATCAGGTACTGGTGCTCCTCGGAGTCTTGGGAGGGGCGGTAGTACGGGGGCAGGTACGGGTCGGCTTCCAGCTGCTCATCGGTGATCGGGATCCGCAAATGATCACGGAACCCCTTCAGGTCCTCCAAGGTCAGCTTCTTCATCTGGTGGGTCGCGTTACGGGCCTCGAAATGCGGGCCCAAACCATACCCCTTGACCGTCTTGGCCAGCACCACCGTGGGCTTGCCCTTGAACTCGGTCGCGGCCTTATACGCGGCATACACCTTGTGGTAGTCATGCCCGCCACGCTTCAAATTCCAGATCTCATCATCGGACAGGTGATTGACCAGTTCCTTGGTTTCCGGGCGCTGACCGAAGAAATGCTCACGCACGAACGCGCCGGACTCGGCCTTGTACGTCTGGTAATCCCCATCCGGGGTC
>NZ_JAVGCZ010000217.1:0-1077 GCF_052928425.1 Glutamicibacter sp. BSL13 | reverse complement strand
GGTTCCGGTGCGGCTGGCCGGGTTGGCCGCCACCTGTTGCGGGGTCCCCGCTGCGATGATCCGTCCCCCGGCGTCCCCGCCGGCAGGGCCCAGATCGATTACCCAGTCCGCGGCCGCGACCACGTCCAGGTGGTGTTCGACCACCACCACAGTGTTGCCCTGCTCCACCAGCCGGTGCAGCTGCGCCACCAGCAGCTGCACGTCGGCCGGGTGCAGACCCGTGGTCGGCTCATCAAGCAGATACAGGGTGTGCCCGCGCCGGGCGCGTTGTAGCTCGGTGGCCAGTTTGATGCGCTGGGCTTCCCCGCCGGAGAGTTCGGTGGCCGGCTGCCCCAGGCTGAGGTACCCCAGCCCCACTTCCTGCAGGGTTGCCAGCGCCCGGGCGGCGGCCGGGATTGGGTGCAGGAATTCTGCGGCCTCGTCCACGCTCATCGCCAGCACTTCCGCAATGTTCTTAGGCTGCGCGCCGTCCGTCGGCTGGTAGGTCACCTCCAGGGTCTGCGGGTTGTACCGGGCCCCGTGGCAGGTGGGACACGGGCCGTAGGTGCCCGGCAGGAAGAGCAGCTCGATTTCCAGGTAGCCCTCCCCCTGGCAGGTTTCGCAGCGCCCGCCGGCCACGTTGAAGGAGAACCGGCCAGCCCCGTAGCCGCGTTCCCGCGCCAGCTGGGTGTCGGCGAACGTCTTGCGCACCGCATCGAACAGGCCGGTGTAGGTGGCCAGGTTGGAGCGCGGGGTGCGCCCAATAGGTTTTTGATCCATGACCACGCAGCGGTTCAGGGCCTCGACGCCCAGCACCCGACGGACCTGTGCGGTGGCTTCCTCGGAAGGCTCGGCGTTCGTTGGGCTGGCGGGGGCGGTGCGCAGCTGGCCCTGCACGGATTGGGCCAGGGCGTGGGAGACCAGGGAGGACTTGCCCGAACCGGACACCCCGGTCACCGCGGTGAAGACCCCCAACGGGAAGCGGGCCTGCAGATCCACCAGGTTGTGCAGGTTCACCCCCTGCAGTTCCAGCCAGCCGCTGGCCTGCCGTATCTGGTGGTCGGGGGCCGGGGGCGGGGTCAGGAAGCGGCGGGTCAC
>NZ_JAVGCZ010000216.1:0-1091 GCF_052928425.1 Glutamicibacter sp. BSL13 | reverse complement strand
CCGGGCAAGAGCGCGCGCTCCCCGCGGCTGGAGCGGGCCAAGCAGAAGCAGTCCCAGCGCCGCCGGGTGGATCGGGTCAAGTTCTCCGCCGCGGTGCGCCGCAATCCCGCCGAGGCCCAGCCGCCCACCCAGCCGGCCGAACCCGGCGGGGAGCCGGTGGCCGCGCACCGCTTCTCCGGACGCGTCGCCGCCCTGCTGGTGGTGCTCGCCTTCTTCGCGGTGATGCTGGTGCCCACGGTGAACCACTACCGCGCCCAGATGCAGGAGATCAACGAGCTGCGCGCTTCGATCACCGCCATGGAGGCCGAACGCGACGCGCTGAAAGAGGAGATCGCCCGCTGGGACGACCCGCTGTACATCAAGCAGCAGGCCCGCGACCGGATAAACTTGGTGATGCCCGGTGAGCGGGTGTACATGGTGGTCGGTGAACGGCCCTCCGCGCAGGAGGACGAACAGGCCAACGGCAGCACCTATGAGGTGCGCCAGGAACTGCCCTGGGTTGACGCCCTGCTGGACTCGGTGCGCCGTTCGGCCACCGACTGACCAAACCGGTCCCGGCCCCGCGCCGGCCCGCCGCCACCGGCCCCGAATGACCCGAAGTCCCCTTTGTTGCGGACCCAAGACCTACGACGCAAGCGGAAGAGCAGTGAGACGTGAGCAACCAGCGAATTCATGAGGCCCTGGACGCCGCCGGACGCACCCCCAGCGAGAAGGACCTGGAAACCCTCAGCCGGCAGCTGAACCGCCCGGTGCGCGACGTGGTGGAGATCGGGGCGCGCTGCGTATGTGGCAACCCGCTGGTGGCCACCACCGCCCCGCGGCTGTCCTCCGGCATCCCGTTCCCCACCACCTACTACCTGACCCACCCGGTGATCACCTCGGCCGTTTCCCGCCTGGAGGCCGCCGGGGTGATGAACCAGATGAACGAACGGCTCGGGCAGGATCCGCAGCTGGCCGCCGCCTACCGCGAAGCCCACGAATCCTATCTGGCCAACCGGGACGCGATCGGTCGGCGTTCGGGCACCGGTGAGGTTCCGGAGATCGCCGGGGTCTCGGCCGGGGGCATGCCCACCCGCGTGAAGTGCCTGCAC
>NZ_JAVGCZ010000215.1:0-1105 GCF_052928425.1 Glutamicibacter sp. BSL13 | reverse complement strand
CCCACCTGGTCATCCAGTCCCGTTCGGCCCGCTCGGCGGTGCTGATCCCGCTGGTGATCTCCCTGGCGCCCGGGCTCGGGGTCAACGCGGTGGCGATCGCCTTCGCCTCCACCGCGGCCGCCGGTTTCTGCCACACCCTGACCAGCAGCGCCAAACCGGTGAACCTGTTCTCCGACATCGAGGACGTGCCCACCTACACCCCGGCCCACCTTCTGCGGCTGAGCGCGGTGCTTGGCCCGCTGATGGTGCTGCTGGTCGTGGTCTTCGCCTTCTGGGTCTGGCCGGCCATGGGCCTGCCGCTGATGCTCTAGCTCCAGCGGCGACCGGCACCGGGTCCCAACATTTTCACCCATCCACCCACCACCGAACCTTCCCCAGCTCAACAAAGGAGTTCCCCCATGGCTCACGCACTGCCCCAACGTATTCTTGTCGCCCCGTCCGGATTCAAGGAGTCCCTGGACGCCGACGCCGTCGCCGCCGCCATCGGCGCCGGGGTGCGCCGCGCCCTGCCCGGCGCCATGGTCAAGGCCGTACCGATCGCCGACGGCGGCGAAGGCACCGCCAAGACCCTGGCCGCCGCCACCGGCGGACGGCTGATCCCGGTCACGGTCACCGGCCCGGTCGGCCAGCCGGTCGAAGCCCACTACGCGATGCTCGGAGGGGATGCGTCCGGGACCGCCGTGGTGGAAATGGCGGCAGCCGCAGGGTTGCGCCTGGTGCCCCACGACCAGCGCGATCCCGGGCTCACCACCAGCCGCGGGGTCGGGGAGCTGATCGCCGCGGCCATCGATGCCGGCGCGCAGCAGATCCTGGTCGGTTGCGGGGACTCGGGCACCTCCGACGGGGGCATGGGCGCACTGCAGGCCCTGGGCGTGCGGATCCTGGACGCGGTGGGCAACGAGGTTCCCGCCGGAGGAAACCACCTCTGCCGCATCGACAGGCTGGACCTTTCCGGCCTGCATCCGGCGCTCGCCGACCGGAGCGTTCCGCTCACGCTGGCGCTGAACCAGCACAATGTGCTGACCGGGGCGCGCGGGGTGGCTCGCGTCTTCGGGCCGCAGAAGGGCGCCACCCCTCAGCAGGTGGAGGCCATGTCGGCCGGGTT
>NZ_JAVGCZ010000214.1:0-1125 GCF_052928425.1 Glutamicibacter sp. BSL13 | reverse complement strand
GCGCACCCGGGCCTGCGGGGCAGCTAGCCGATGTCCCGCCCCCCGCTCAGCCCGGCCCGGGACGGTGCCGCGCCCGCAACCGGGCAGGACGTCCCCGCCCCACTGCAGCGCGCCCTGACCCGCTACCTGCAGCACCTGTCCCTGGAGCGCGGCCTGGCCGAGAACACGCTGGCGGCCTACCGCCGCGACCTGACCCGCTACGCCCAGGCGCTGAGCCGCCAGCGGATCGGCGATCCGGCGGGCATCACCCCGGAAGCGGTCAGCGGCTACCTGCAGCAGCTGGCCCAGGGCACCGGGGACATGCCGGGGCTCAGCGCCCGCACGGTCGCCCGGCACACGGTGGCGATCCGCCAGCTGCACAAGTTTTGGGAACTGGAGGGGCTGTGCGTGCCCAACCCGGCCCGCGACATCCAGCCGCCAAGCTTCGGTTCCTCCCTGCCCAAGGCCATCTCCATTGCCGAGGTCAGTACGATCCTGGAATCGGTGGCGACCGACACCCCGGCCGGGCTGCGCGACCGGGCACTGCTGGAGTTCCTGTACTCCACCGGCGCGCGCATCTCCGAAGTGGTCGCACTGGATGTGGACGACGTGCACTTCGCCGGCGGCCTGCAACCCGCTGCCGACCTGCAACCCTCCGCTGAGCTGCAGTCAGCCCCGAATCCCGGCAGCGCACCGGACTCCGCCGGGCAGAGCGTGGTGCGCCTGTTCGGCAAGGGCTCCAAGGAACGGGTGGTGCCGATCGGATCCTACGCGCGCAAGGCGCTCAGCGACTACCTGGTGTGTGCCCGCCCGGGGCTGGCGGCCAAGGGCAGGGGCAACCCGGCACTGTTCCTGAACCAGCGTGGTGGGCGGCTCTCCCGGCAGTCCGCGTGGATGATCCTGTCCAAGGCGGCCGAGCGGGCCGGGGTTCCCACCGAGGTTTCCCCGCATACGCTGCGCCACTCCTTCGCCACCCACCTGCTGGAGGGCGGGGCCGACGTGCGCGTGGTGCAGGAGCTGCTTGGCCACGCCTCGGTGACCACCACCCAGATCTACACCAAGGTCACCGTCGATGCGCTGCGCGAGGCGTACCTCTTTGCCCACCCCCGGGCGCGCTGAAGCCGTCTCGCCACCGCCCATCCAGAA
>NZ_JAVGCZ010000213.1:0-1152 GCF_052928425.1 Glutamicibacter sp. BSL13 | reverse complement strand
GCCGAACGCCCCGGACCCGGCGCCCCGTGTCTGGCCCCCGCACCGAAAGTGAGCATCGCATGAGCGGCTTCAACACGCTGGCGGTCCACGCCGGCCAGGCGAAGGACCCGGCCACCGGTGCGGTCATCCCGCCGATCTACCAGACCAGCACGTTCATCCAGGACGGCATCAACGTGCTGCGGGCCGGGCACGAATACTCCCGCGGCTCCAACCCCACCCGCAACGGATTTGAGACCCAGCTCAACGCCCTGGAGGGCGGGGCCGCCGGGTTCGGCTTCGCCTCGGGCATCGCCGCGGAGGACGCGCTGCTGCGCGCGGTGCTGGCCCCGGGCGACCACATCGTGCTGGGCGCCGACGGCTACGGCGGCACCCACCGGCTGATCACCGGGCTGCACCGCAAGTGGGGGATCACCGCCAGCGCCGTGCCGATCACCGACCTGGATGCGGTGCGCGCGGCCCTGCGCCCGAACACGGCGCTGCTGTGGCTTGAAACCCCCTCCAACCCGCTGCTGGGCATCGCCGACCTGGCCGGCTGGGCGCAGCTGGCCAGGGACGCCGGCGCCCTGCTGGTGGTGGACAACACCTTCGCCACCCCTTACCTGCAGCGCCCGCTGGATTTCGGCGCCCACGCGGTGGTGCACTCCACCACCAAGTACATCGGCGGGCACTCCGACGTGCTGGGCGGGGCGGTCATCGTCACCGAGCACCTGCACCGCGGCACCCCGCTGGCCGAGGCGGTCGGCTACCAGCAGTTCGCCGGCGGGGCGGTGTGCGGGCCGCAGGATTCCTACCTGGCCGCCCGCGGGCTGAAGACCCTGGGGCTGCGCATGGAACGGCATTGCGCCACCGCCGCAGGCCTCGCCCGCTGGCTGCAGACCCGCAACGAGGTCACCGGCGTCTACTACCCGGGACTTGAGGAACACCCGGGGCACCAGCTGGCCGCCCGGCAGCAGCGCGGCTTTGGCGGGATCCTCTCCCTGACGCTGGCCGATGAGCCCGCCGCGCGCGCCTTCGCCGAATCCATGCACTACTTCCAGCTCTCGGTCTCCCTGGGCGGGGTGGAATCCCTGGTCTGCTACCCCCGGGAGATGACCCACGCCTCGCTGATCGGCACCCCGCTGGAAGTCCCGGCGAACCTGGTGCGCCTCTCGG
>NZ_JAVGCZ010000212.1:0-1184 GCF_052928425.1 Glutamicibacter sp. BSL13 | reverse complement strand
CTTTTCCCCACACGCCGCTCGTCCGATCTGTGAGATTGGAGGTGGCGATGGCCTCGAAGCTCGAGCGCCAGGCGGCGGCCAGCGCCGTGCGGTGCCCGGCGTGCACCCGCAGCTCATCGCGGTAGCGGGAGATCAGCAGCAGCGCATAGTTGGTGCCGGCGCCGAACACCAGCACCGAGAGCACCCCGGTGTCAAAGTGCAGGTCCCACACCCCGGCCAGCGCGGCGGTGACCAGGCTGGCGGCCCGGTCGGCCAGGCCGACCACGGCCAGCGGCAGCAGCCACAGGATGGGGGAGCGGTAGGTGAGGATCAGCAGGACCGCCACGATGGCGACGGTCACCGCCAGCAGCGTGAAATTGGCCCCGTCGAAGGAGTGGGCCACGTCCAGCGCGAACGCCGGCCCGCCGGTCACCTGCACCTGCAGGGCGGCGGCGGGGGCGGCGGCCAGCTGCTCACGCAGTTCGGCGACCACCTGCCGGTCGGCCAGGCTGCCGCGCTCATCCCAGCTGGCGGTGAGCATCCCGGCCTGGGCGTCATCACTGAGCAGCGGCTTGCCCAGCTGCACCCCGGCCAGGTCCAGGCGCCCCTGAAGCTGATCCAGCGCGGTCCGGTCCGCGTCGGTCAGCGTTGCGGCGTCGGGCCGGGTGGCCACCAGCACGGCGGTGCTGCGGCCGGAGGATTCGAAGCCGTCCAGCAGCTGCTGCACCCGGGCGGATTCGGAGCCCGGCACGCCACTGTCCGGGGCGCGGGTGGCCGCGTCGGCGGAGGAGAGCACGGAGAACAGCACGGCGATGACGGCCAGGAAGCCCAGCAGCCAGCCGGTCGCGCCGCGCCGGGAGGTCAGCGAGGAAGAGAGGGAAGTCAACATGCTTCCAGTCAACCGATTTTTGGCGGGATCCAAATCGGGGAAGCGGTCGAAAGCCGGCTCAACCGTTTGGTTGATGCGCACCGGCGTCGGGTGCGTTAGTGCGCCGCGCGGGCCGGGGTGCGGGGGCGGAGGGGAGCGTTAGATCAAGCCCTGTTCACGCGCCGCGGCTACGGCCTGGGTGCGGCTGGTGGCCTGCAGCTTGTCGAAGATGTGCACCAGGTGGGTCTTCACCGTCGCCTCGGTGACGAACAGGGAGCCGGCGATCTGCCGGTTGCTGGCCCCGGTCGCCAGCAGCTGCAGCACCTCGCGTTCCCGG
>NZ_JAVGCZ010000211.1:0-1242 GCF_052928425.1 Glutamicibacter sp. BSL13 | reverse complement strand
CCGGCTCACCCCCTCCCGTCCGGCTGCGCGACCAGGGGCGCGCTCCGGGCCTGTCACGGAGACCTCGGCGCTGCGGGCGGCCATCCGCTGCCGCAGCGTGTCCCGCTGCTCGCGGGCGGCTTCCTTCACCGCGGCCGTCAACTGCCGGTTCAGCTCGTGGCCGCGCTCCATCACGCGGCCTCCGGCCCTCGCGGCCAGATCGGTGGGACGCACCCACTCCACCCGGGCACGCCCGTCCGCCACCGGCGTCTCCGGCTCGACGTGGAGGGTCGGGTCCTTGTGCGTGGCCAGGCGGGACTGCTCGTCGTCCTCGGCGATGCCCGTCCGCTCACGGGTCTCGTCGTCAGCAGCGTCGTCCCTGGCTGCCGTCGGCGTGGGGTCCTCAGGACTGTTCGGTGTCGGGCTCATCATCATTCCTTTCGTCTGCAGGGTCAGGTGCGTTCAGCCAGCGGGCCACGGTCGTCGGGTGCACCCCGAAACGGCGGGCGATCTCCCGGTTCGTCGCCCCCTGCCCGGCGAGCCGTGTCGCTTCCCGGATCCGCGCCTCCCGTCCCACCGGTACCTCGGTCTCGAGGCGGCCGGTCCCGTGCCCGTCGCCGGCGACCTCGCTGTCGCTCCCGCCTTCCTGGGCGGTGCCGGCTTCGAGGGCAGGCGGCGTCCGGTCGGGCACGCGCTGCGTGGCGACCACGACCCGCGACGGCGGCTGCTCCTGCTGGTCGTCATCGTGGTGGCGGGGTCCGGCGTTGCGGATGAGCTCGACTGTCAGATGCGTCATCGCCACCAGCACCAGCGGCGGCACCGACGCGACCAGGGCGGCCACCAGGCCCGGGACGCGCTGATCGGCGGTGAGGACCGCGTGGGTGATGTTCGCGGCGACGGACACGCCGGTGCCGGCGGCGAGCAGCATCCACGCAAACCTCCGTGCAGAGCCCTCGGCGTCGCGGAGGGCGACCACGCTGATGGTGGCCTGCAGGATCACGCCGTCCACGATCAGCGGCCACAGCCAGGCCTGCCCGTCCGCGATCCCGGCGAGCCGGGCCAGGTCCTGCAGCGCCTCGAAGGACAGCAGGAACGCCCCCAGCGCGAGCGCGAAGGTCCCGGCAACCGCGGCCGCAATCACCCCGCGGGACACCCCGCCGCGTGTTCCGACCGTCGGCCGCGTCATCATCGGCCCCAGTCGTAGCGGCGGAACGCTCCGCCGACAGCCGTCCCGGTGGTGGCAGGTTCGGTGGTGCGGTGGGC
>NZ_JAVGCZ010000210.1:0-1309 GCF_052928425.1 Glutamicibacter sp. BSL13 | reverse complement strand
GCGGAGCCTAGGGGAGGAACCGCCCGGCGATCCCCCCGAAGGGGACCGGGCGCCTAGCTGTGGCGCAGCAGCCTGGGCAGCTGGGCCAGGGTGATGGCCGGACGCCGGGCCGTGGCCGGACCCACGTAGAACGCGGCCATCCCCAGTCTGCGGGGACCTTCGATGTCCGCCACCCAGTTGTCCCCGACGAACGCCGCCTCTGCCGGGGTGATGCCATGCCGGTCCAGCGCCGCCTGGAAGATCCGCGCATTGGGCTTGCGCCAGCCCAGCTCGATGGAGGTGAACACGTCGCTGATGTGCTCATCCAGCCCGAACCGGGCCAGCAGGCGGGGCACCAGCGGGCGGTGGTGGGTGTTGCTGACCACCGCCAGGTGATGCCCTGCGGTGCTCAGCTGCGCCAGGCACTCGCCCACCGCGGGCGCCGGGACGATCCGCGCGCTCCAGGCCTGCAGGTACTCCTCGACCAGGCGGGAGATCTCACCCTCGGCAATCCCCGGGGTGCCGAGCAGCTGCCAGTAGCGGGTGGCGATCTGCTGCATTGAGCATTCGCGTTCGCTGCGCTGGGCCTGCCCGTCCAGCTCCGCCCAGGCCCGGTCCCACAGCCGGTCACAGTCCCGGGCGTTGACCCCGGCCCCAGCCCGCCGCGCGAACTCGAACGGCGCGTTGTACCCGGCCGGGTGGATGGAGGGGTCATAGTCGACCAGGGTGCCAAAGAAGTCGAAGTAGACGTGGGAGGGCATGGGTCCTTCCTGCAAAACCGTGCTCCCGCGCCCCCACGGGAGGCCCAGGCAGGGCAGTGGACACGGGGGTGGGCACACGGGGCTAAACCCCCAGCATAGGCCAGCTGCCGCTCAAACCGCGGAGATCCGCCCGTCGGCCTCCACCACGAACGTCGGGTTGTGCACGAAGTCCCAGCGGAACCCGTCCGGGTCCGCCACGCAGGCGCTCATCCCACCCCAGGGCTGCTTCGCCGGGGCATTGACCGGGCTGGCCCCGGCCTTTAGCGCTCGCCGGTAATGCGCCTCCACCTCCCGGTCCGACCCCACGTTGTGACCCAGCGACACCGGGGGAGCCAACTGCGAATGCCCCACCTGCCCGTACTCGCTGGGCATTTGCGCCACATCCCACAGCGCCAGCATCAGCCCGTGCCCGGCCCGCACGAACGCGATCTGCTCATGGGCCGGCTGCACCAGCTCAAAGCCCAGGCCCTCGGTGTAGAACTTCAGGGAGACACCCACATCACGCACCCCGAGGGTAATGGCGCTGATGGTTGGCGGGGCAGGCTTGTTCATACCCCCACAGTAGGCAA
>NZ_JAVGCZ010000209.1:0-1352 GCF_052928425.1 Glutamicibacter sp. BSL13 | reverse complement strand
GGTGCTCTGCCGCGAAGCCGCGCAGGTCATCCAGGCGCATCATCGACCCGTCATCGTGCACGATCTCCACCAGCACCCCCACCGGCTCCAGGCCGGCGGCGACGCACAGGTCCACGGCCGCCTCGGTGTGTCCGCGGCGTTCAAGCACCCCGCGTGGGTTGGCGCGCAGCGGGAAGATGTGCCCGGGGCGGTTCAGCTGGCCCGCAGTGGTGCCCGGGTCGGCCAGCAGACGTGCGGTCAGGGCGCGGTCGGCCGCGGAAATGCCGGTGCTGATCCCTTCGGCGGCATCGCAGGAGACGGTGAAGGCGGTGCCCTTGGCGTCCTGGTTGATCCCCACCATCGGGGCCAGGCGCAGCTCGTCGGCGCGGGCGGCGCCCATCGGCACGCAGATCACCCCCGAGGAGTGGCGGATGGTGAAGCCCATCAGCTCCGGGGTGGCGAACTGGGCGGCGAAGATGATGTCGCCCTCGTTCTCGCGGTCCTCATCGTCCACCACCACAACGGCCTGCCCGGCGGCCATGGCGGCCAGGGCGGTGGGGATGGAGTCCAACTCCTTCGTGCTGGTGCTCATCGGGTGACCTCCTGGAATTCGTTGAGCCGGGCGACGTACTTGGCCAGCACGTCGACCTCGATGTTGACCTCGTCGCCCACCTGGCGGGTTCCCATGGTGGTTTCGCGCAGGGTCGTGGGAATGATGCCCACCTCCACCCAGTGGGTTTCTGCGCCGGCCGGGCTCACGGCGGTGAGGGTCAGTGAGATCCCATCCAGTGCGATGGACCCCTTTTGCGCGGTCAGCGGCGCGTACTGGGTGGGCACAGCGACGCGGAAGCTGACCCATTGCCCGTGGTCCTCGCGTGAAAGCACGCGGCCCACGGCGTCCACATGTCCCTGCACGACGTGGCCATCGAGCCGGGCCCCGGCCTTGGTGCAACGCTCCAGGTTCACGCTGGCCCCGGGTTCCAGGGCGCCGATGGTGGTGCGGCGCAGCGTTTCTCCCATCACGTCCACGCTGATTCGCGGGCCGTCGATGGCGGTGGCGGTCAGGCACACCCCGTTGATGGCGATGGAACCGCCCAGGTCGAAGTCCTGCGCGTGCCCTGGGATGTCCAGGTCCAGCACGGCGCTGTCGCTGTGCGCGTCGTGCTGCAGCCCCAGCACGGTGCCGCGGCCGCTGATGATTCCGGTAAACATTGAAAACTCCTTGTGGTGGTGCGCGGTCCGGTGGGTCGCCGCAGGACCCCTGCGGCAAGGGCCGGGGTTGGGGTGGGCGGTGGCGACCGGCCGCGCTGATTCTGGCGTCTGGTGCCCGGGGCCGGGCGGCGCGCCTAGGGCCGGGTGTCGGGATCCGGCAG
>NZ_JAVGCZ010000208.1:0-1424 GCF_052928425.1 Glutamicibacter sp. BSL13 | reverse complement strand
TGCGCGCGACCGGCACCGATACCCCGCGCGTCCCGCGTCCGGGCGCGGTGCGCCCAGGGGACACCGCCAGCATCATCTTCACCTCCGGCTCCACCGGAGAGCCGAAGGGCGTCGCGGTGCCGCACCGGGCGCTCGCCCAGCTTTTCGCCCGCCAGCAGCGCGAACTCTATCCGGAGGGGCAACGCCTGGCCGTGGCCCATACCTCCGCCTTCCACTTTGACGCGCACTGGGACGCGTTCCTGGCCCTGTTCGCAGGGCACGAGCTGCACGTGCTCACCGAGGACGAGTACTTGGACCCCTTCGCCCTGGCCGACTACGTCAAGGCCCAGGGCATCGGCTACCTGGACTTCACCCCGACCCTGTGGAACGCGCTGCTGTCCAGCGGAGCATTGGAAACGCTGCCGCAGATCTGCGTGGCCGGCGGGGAAGGGTTTCCCGCCGGCTTGTGGACCCGCATGCGCGAACTGGCAGAGCCCACCGGCGCCCGGGTCTACAACCTGTACGGCCCCACCGAGGCCACGGTGGACGCGCTGGCCGCCGAGGTGTCGGGCAGCACCGAGCCGGTCGTGGGGCGCCCGGTCGGCGCCACCGGCGCGCTCGTGCTCGACGCGATGCTGCGTCGCGTCCCGCCGGGCACCGTGGGCGAACTCTACCTGGCCGGGCCGCAGCTGGCCGATGGCTACCTGGCCCGCCCGGCCCTGACCGCCTCCCGGTTCACCGCCCACCCCGAGGACCCGGGACAGCGGCTCTACCGCACCGGGGATGCGGCCAGCTGGCGGCCCGACGGCCAGCTGGCGCTGCTCGGGCGCACCGACGCGCAGATCTCCCTGCACGGGGTGCGCATTGAACCCGGGGAAATCGAGGCCTTCCTCACCGCCCAGGACACCGTGCGCCGCGCCGCGGTGGCCAAGGTCACCGATCCGCGGCTGGGCGAACGCCTCGCCGTCTGGGTGGTGCCCGCCGACCCGGGCGCCGTGCACGACCCGGCGCTCGCCGCGCGGCTGCGCGAATCCTGCGCCGCCGGGCTGCCGCGCGCCATGGTGCCGGCCGTCGTGGTGCTGCTCGAGGCGCTGCCGGTCACCGGCAGCGGCAAGCTCGATACCCGCGCCCTGCCCGCCCCGGACTTCGGCCAGCCCGGCGCCACGGCCCAGGACGCCGCCGGCGCCCCCGCCGCCGAACTGGCGGCGGTCAGCGCCGCGATCCGCGGCGTGCTGAACCTGGACGCGGACCCGGAACCCGGCGAGCGCTTCGTCGCGCTGGGCGGGGACAGCATCGCCGCCATCCAGGTGATCGCCGCCCTGCATCGCGCCGGCTACTCCTACTCGGTGGCCAAGCTGCTGGCCGCCGGCACCCCCGCCGCGATGGCCCGCGAGCTGACCGCCCTGCCCGGGCAGCGCGCCGGCGCCGGCGATGCCGCGGGGCGC
>NZ_JAVGCZ010000207.1:0-1441 GCF_052928425.1 Glutamicibacter sp. BSL13 | reverse complement strand
TTGATCAGCGTCATCATCCCGGCCTACAACCAGGAGCCCTACATCAACGACGCCCTGGACTCGCTGGCCGCCCAGCGCCTGGGCCGCCACCGCCTGCAGGTCATCGTGGTCGATGACCACTCCAGCGACCTGACGCCCACCCTGGTGCAGGACTACCGGGACCGCTTCGAGGACCTGCGGCTGATCACCCACCCGGAAAACCGCGGGGTGTCCGCGGCCCGCAACACCGGGTTGGCGGCGGCCACCGGCAGCTACGTCACGTTCCTGGACCCGGATGACTGGTTTTCCCGCGACCACCTGGCCTCCCTGGCCGACGGGCTGGAACGGCTCGAGGTGGACTTTGTGCGCTGCGACCAGGTGCGGGTGCGCGGCACCAGCCGCAGCATCCACCGTGCCCCGCAGGCACTGCACAATGTGGTCCTGGACCCGCGGGAGGACATCCTGCCGGTGGATGCGGCCAGCATGATCGACTACCCGTATGTGTTCACCGGCATGTACCGCCACGACGTGCTGGGCGACACCCAGTGGTTCGACCCGGCGCTGGCCACCTGCGAGGACCGGCCCTGGCTGTGGCGGCTGTACCTGTCCAGCACCAGCTACGCGGTGGTGGGTGAGGCCAGCCAGTTCTACCGGCGCAACCTGCCCGGCTCCCTGACCCAGGTGTTCGACGAACGCCAGCTGCACTTCATCCCGGCCTTCGGCCAGATCGTGCAGCTGGTCAGCCAGGACCGGGAGGCCGACCGCTTCCTGCCCAAGGCGCTGCGCCAGTTCTTCGCGATCGCCTGCCACCACCTGGACCGCATCGGACAGTTCCCCGCCGCGCTGGCCGCCGAGCTGCGCCGCCAGCTGGGGGCCGCCCTGGCGCAGCTGCCGCCCGGGCCGATGGCCCAGGCGCTGGAACAGCTGGACCCGCGCCGGCGCAAGCTGCTGCGCACCGTGTACACCCCGGCCCCGGTGGGGGTGGGAGCATGATCCAGCTGCTTGCCGCCTCCACCAGCTTCCAGGTCATGTGCCTGGCGGCGATGCTTGACACCGGACTGCTGCCCCCGGCCGAGCGCCGCATCCTGGTGCTGGCCAACGGCTCAATGGCCCCGGAGCTGACGGTGCCGCTCGATGAGGTGCCCGGCTTCCCGGCCCTGGCCGAGCGTTTCGATGCGGTCGTGGACTTCGGGGCGCTGATCGCCCCGCGCCGGGTCGGGGCCTTCAACCCGCGCACCGAGGAACTGGTGACCTTCGAGCGCCTGCTGCGCACCGCCTGGGGCCTGGGCCGCGAACCGGTGCACCTGGTGCTCGAGTCGATCCAGGTCAATCCGGCCCAGGCGCTGACCCGGATCTTCCACGACGCACCCATCACCGTGCATTCCGATGGCCTGATGTCCTACGGGCCCACCCGCAGCAGGCTGCCGCTCCCGATCGCCCAGCGGATCGCCGGCACCTGCCA
>NZ_JAVGCZ010000206.1:0-1463 GCF_052928425.1 Glutamicibacter sp. BSL13 | reverse complement strand
CCGGAAAGCTCGTGGGCGACGGTCGCCGGCTCGCCGGCCTGCCGGTAGGCGGTGGTGTGCGCTTCGCGCGGATCCCCGCCGGCGTCCGCAGCGGCATCCTCGGCGGCGGTCCGCTGCTCCCGGTCCCCGGTGGACAGCGGGTCGCTCGCGTGGACCTCGGTGGCCGGCGCGTCGGCACCCAGCGCCTGGGTCGGCTGGCCCGCGGCATCGAGCACCGTGGTCGGATCCTGCGCGGCCTGCGGCTCATCGTGCCCTTCCTGCCCGGCGCCGGCTGCGGCGGCGTTGGGCCGCACCCACCACGGGTCGCGCTGCGCCTCGCGTTCGCGCTGCCAATGATCCAGGCGCTGCTGCACGGTGGTGGGGTGCTGCACCGCGTCCGGGATGAGATCACCGATCCCGCCGTAGGCGTCCGCCCCCAGATCCAGCTGCTCGTCGCTGAGCGTGGTGCCGATCTGGATCACCTCGTCAAGCAGGAATCCGGCGTCCTGCGGCCGGTTCTCCGGGTCCTTCTCGGTGCAGAATCGCACCAGCTCGTCCAGGTCTTGGGCCAGACCCGGCACGCGGGTGGAGGGCAGCGGGGTTTCGGATTCCAGGTGGTGGCGCATCAGCGCCGGCACGGTCGCATCCGGGTAGGGCAGCTGGCCGGTGAGCATCTGGAAGATCATCACGCCCACCGCATAGATGTCACTGCGCGAATCCGCCGGCTGGCCGGAGACCAGCTCCGGTGAGGCGTACTGCAGGGTCGCCAGCAGCGTGCTGGACTGGGTGTGCGCGGTGGCGACCCGGGCCAGGCCGAAGTCGGTGATCTTCACTTCGCCGTTGTCGGCCATCAGTACGTTGCCCGGCTTCATGTCCCGGTGCACGATGCCTTCGCGGTGCGCGGCGGCCAGCCCGCGGCAGATGCTCTCCAGCACGCTCAGCGTCTGGCGCGGGGTCAACCGCCCGCGCCGGCTGATCAGCTCGTGCAGGTTCTGGCCGCGCACGAACTCCATCACCAGGTAGACCAGGCTGCCCGAGGCGTTGTGGTCGCGGGTGGAGACCACGTTCGGGTGGTTGATGTTCGCCGCGATCACCGCCTCGGAGGCAAAACGCTCCCGCACCTGGGGATCACGCGCGTAGTTGTCGTTCAGGATCTTCACGGCCACCGGACGGTGCAGCCGCCCGTCAACGGCGCGATAGATCCGCGACATGCCGCCGTACCCGATCAGCTCATCGAGCCGGTAGCGGTCATCGAGCAGCTGGCCGATCAAATGGTCCTGCAATGGCGCGCTCATGGTCTGCCCGCACGCGCGATCATCGGGCGGGTACCGGTGCTGTGCGTCACGGGCGGCTCCTTTCATACGATGGCACTAGGTTCAATCTACCTAGCGCAGCTGGGAATTTAGCTAGTTAACCATCCGGCGACGGCATCGATATGGCAACAATTGCCCGGTAGGCGCAACTGCCGGTTAACGAGCCGATCC
>NZ_JAVGCZ010000205.1:0-1542 GCF_052928425.1 Glutamicibacter sp. BSL13 | reverse complement strand
ACCGGCACCAGCAGGGTTCCGGCCACCGCCAGCACCAGCGCGGTTCCGGCCATCATGAACCAGGACCCGGGCAGCGCCGGCGCCGCGGCCCCGCCGGCCGGGGCGTCCAACGCCGCGTCCACCGCCGCGCCCAGCAGCACGGCCAGCCAGGCCGTGGCCGCGCCGGAAAGCACCGAAAGCCCCACCACGATCCCGGTGGGTGAAGAAGTTCCCGCCAAATCCTTACGCACCCTCCCATCGTAGGCCGTCACGCCAGCGTCCCCGGGCCGGGCGCCGCGGCGGTCCAGCAGCCGGGCGCCGCGCGTCATCCAATTGCGCCCGCGCGCGGCGGTACACCACACTTGGAGCATGGAAACCACCGGCGAAGCACCCCGCCCCCACCAAATCACCCTGCGCTTCCTGGCCGCGCCCATGGATGTGGGCCTGTCCGGCACCGTCGAGGCCGGCACCGTGCTGGAGTGGGTGGACAAGGCCGCGTACGCCGCGGCCGTGGGCTGGGCCGCCAGCTACTGCGTCACCGCGTACGTGGGCAACATCCACTTCTCCGACCCGGTGGGCAGCGGGGATTTGGTGGAGGTCACCGCCAGCATCGTCTACACCGGCACCTCCTCCATGCACGTGCACACCGAGGTCTCCTTCCGCGACCCGCGCGGCGAGCGCACCGGCACCTCCACCACCTGCCTGGTGATCTTCGTGGCCGTGGACGAGCACGGCAAGCCGCGCCCGGTGCCCAGCTTCACCCCGCGCACCGAGCTGCAGACCCGGCGCCGGGACGACGCGCTGGCCCGGATCGGGATCCGCGACGCCATCGTGGAGGAAATGAAGGGCCAAAGCTACACGCAGGCCGGCACCGCCGAACGCATTACGCTGCGCTTCCTGGCCGAGCCGACGGACGTGAACTGGGGCGGGAAGGTGCACGGCGGGATCGTGATGAAGTGGATCGACACCGCCGCGGCGCTGTGCGCCTCGCGGTACTGCGGGCAGGACACCGTCGCGGTGTTCTCCGGCGGGATCCGCTTCTACCGGCCGCTGCGCATCGGGGACCTGGTGGAGGTCGAGGCCCGCCTGGTCTACACCGGGGTGAAGGGCATGCACATTGCGGTGCATGTGCGCTCCGGGGACCCCAAGGGCGGGCAGCTGAACCTGACCACCTACTGCCTGACGGTGATGGTGGCGCGCGACGCGACCGGAACCGCGGTGCCGGTGACCCCCTGGGTGCCGCGCTCCGCGGAGGACCGGGCGCTGTGGGAGCACGCCCGCACCCTGGTGCGCATCCGCGCCAACTCCCCCGGCGGCTACCGCCCGGGGCACCTGGAGCAGTCCGTGCCGGTGGGACGGCAGGCCTCCCGGTGAGCGCGCCCGACGAAACCCCGGCGGTGCCCGGCCCGTGGGTGAAGATCTGCGGGTTGTCCACCGCCGCCGATGTGGCGGTGGCAATCGAGCACGGGGCCGCGGCGCTGGGCTTTGTGCTCACCGATTCGCCGCGGCGCATCAGCCCGCAGCGGGCGGCCGAACTGGTGGCCGCGGTGCCCGAATCGGTGG
>NZ_JAVGCZ010000204.1:0-1593 GCF_052928425.1 Glutamicibacter sp. BSL13 | reverse complement strand
GGGAAGTCGGCCAGCACCCCGGTGGCGTCCACCAGCGCGTCCGGGCACTGCTCCCCGCCCAGGTGCCCGCCCTTGGCCACCACCAACACGTCGTGGGCGGCGGCCAGGCGCTGCGCCTGGGCCAGCACGCCATCCCAGGTGGTGGCGCGCGCTTCACCCAGCAGCACCGCCAGTTCGTCCATGTTCGGGGTCAGCACCGTGGCCCGGGCCAGCAGCCGGGACATCGCCTGGTGGGCCGCGTCATCCAGCAGCCGGTCCCCGCTGGTGGCGATCATCACCGGGTCGAGCACCACCGGCAGCCCGGCCGGCTGTTCGCCCAGCCACTGCTGCACCGCGTCGATGATCCCGGCGTTGGCCAGCATCCCGATCTTCACCGCGTCGATGCGCACATCGGCGGCGATGCTGCGCAGCTGGGCGGTGACGAACTGCGGCTCAACGGCCTGCACCGCGTCCACGCCGCGGGTGTTCTGCGCGGTCAGGGACGTGATGGCGGCCATCCCGTAGCCCCCGGTCGCGGCGATCGCCTTCAAATCCGCCTGGATTCCGGCGCCCCCGGAGGGGTCGGAACCGGCGATGGACAGGATGTTGTGGATCATTTCGCCTCCTGCCAGGCGCGCAGCAGCCCGCCGGCGGCCGCACCGGGGTCGGTGCTGGAGCAGATGGCCCGCACCACCGCCATGCCCTCGGCCCCGGCCGCGCGCAGCGCCGGGGCGTCCTCGGCCTGCAGCGCACCGATGGCCACGCAGGGCAGCTGGGAGATCTTCCGGGCCCGGGCGAAGCCCTCGATCCCGATCGGGGTGGGGTGGTCCTTCTTGGTGGGGGTGGCCCGGATGGCCCCGACGCCCAGGTAGTCGATCATCGAGGCGTTCGCGTTCGCCGCGGCCAGCTGCTCATCGGTGGAGGCGCTCAACCCCAAGGTGGCGTCCCCGATCAGTTCGCGCACCCGCTGCACCGGCAGGTCCTGCTGCCCGATGTGCACCCCGGTGACCGCGGCCCCGGCGGCCCGTGCCGCCAGGTACACGTCCACCCGGTCGTTGACCAGCAGTTCGGCCCGGCCCGCGGTGAGCTGACCGGCGGCCAGGGCCAGTTCATAGAATTCGCGCGCGCTTTCCTCCTTGGCGCGCAGCTGGATCCACTGCACGCCGGCCTGCACGGCGGCCTGGATGACCTCAAGGGTGCGGTGCGGGGTGCAGCTGGCGGTGTTGGCGACCAAATATACGCCGAGATTTCGCATGATTGTCCTTAAACCGCCCCCCTGCGGGGCCGGCGGGTTGAGTCGTGGGGGAATGAAGAATGAGGGATCTAGAGTTCCTCGATGCGCACCGCACCCAGTTCCTGCGGATCGGTCAGGGCCAGGGCGTCGAGGAACTGTGCGGCAAAGCTGCCCGGTCCCAGGGACAGGGCGGCGGCGCGTTCGGCGGCCCGCCCGTAATAGGCGTGGGCGGCCACGGTGGAGGTGAACACGTCCTGCCCGGCGGCGATCGCCGCCGCGGCGAACGCACCCAGGGCGCACCCGCCGCCGGTGACGCGGGTCAGTTCGATCCCGTCGGTGTGCACCATGACCGTGCGCTGGGCACTGACCACGGCGTCGGC
>NZ_JAVGCZ010000203.1:0-1598 GCF_052928425.1 Glutamicibacter sp. BSL13 | reverse complement strand
AATGGGCGCGTGGTCGCCTTGCCGTTCCCCGGGAGCCCCGACCTTCAGGCCGGTTCATGACTCGTGCTGTTATTCAGCGACGACGTGGTCGAATCTGATATCCGCGGGTTGGTTACCGCATGACGACTTTTCGGCGGGAAGCCGAGCCGCTGGTCTAGGATCGAACGTCGCAAATCACCGGCCCGGTGGTGGGCAAGATGGTTGCGGTTCATAGGCGCATCGCGGGTTGCTTCCACGCTGTCACGAACCTCTTCTCCGTCGGTTCAGGGCGCACGGGAGCTAGGGGGAGGGTCAGGATCCGATGATGGTGTCCTGCCCGTGGCGTTGTTGGGGTTCGGCCAACGCCCAGCACCAGCCGGCCAGTTCACGGGCGATCGCCACGTTGGCCACGCACCGGCGCTTCTTGCGTTCCTCGAAGGCCTCCCATCGCCGATGCAGGCGTTGGTTCGCCCGGTGCGCGTGCGCCCTGGTTTCCGGTGTGGCCGCGTCCCACCGCCGACGCAGGGTGGCGCTGGACTCGTCATAGGGGCGGGCGTGGTGCCAGGCAGCCTCGACCAGTAATCGGCGCGCGTGTTTGTTCCCCGTCTTCGTCACCGGTCCTTGGGAGCGGGTCTGTCCCGAGGAATGTTCACTGGGTACCAGCCCCAGATAGGCGCCGATGCTGTTCCCGGTAAACCGTGTCCAGTCCCCGACCTCGACGGCCAGCCCGAACGCCGTCAGGGTGCCAACCCCGCGCAGGCACTCCAACGCGGTGACCACCGGCGCATAACTGCTGGTCGTGGCCATCAGCTCGATCTGTGCATCGAGTCGGTCCCTGCGTTCGATGACGGTGTCGACCATCTCGATGGATTCGTACAGGGTCATCTGCAGGGCCGGGATCTCGAAGCTGATCGCTTCCAGCCAGGCCCGGTGGTCCGCGGTCCAGGCCTTGCCGCCGGTATAGAGCAAGTCGTGGCGCAGCAATAGTTTCGAAAGGCGGTGCCGGGAACGCATCAAATCCATCCGGGCGTCCTCGCGCAGCCGTACCAGATCGCGGGCCGCTTCTTCTTCCGGGCCCGGGACCCGCACCTCGGTGACCTGGCCCAAGGAGAGCAGCCGGGCCAGGTGCTCGGCGTCCCGGGCATCGGTCTTCACCCTGTCCCCGGAAGGCCGGATCAGCCGGGACGGGGCCGCGACGACGCACTGGATTCCGGCCGCAGTTAATGTGCGGGCCAGGCCATACCCTGTCGGGCCGGCCTCATAGACGGCCCGGAGGGTGGAAATCTCACCACCATGGGTCAGGATCCATTGGCGGACAGCGGCTGCGTCCATGGCCAAGGCTGCGCGTTGCACTTCTCCGGTGTCCGGGGTGATGGCACAGATTTTCACGCTACGGGCATGCACGTCCATGCCAATGAAAGTACGCTGGTACATAGCTGGAACCTCCTCGTTCATCTGTCGGCACCAACACAACAGTGGCGCCACAGACCCGAGGAAATCCACGGGTTCGTGGTGATCATGTTGGTGATCCACGCTACGCCGTAGAGCGTTCAATCATTATGAAGCGGAGGTTCCAGCTCTGACCAGACCTACCAAGCCCTACACCTCATATCGTCTAG
>NZ_JAVGCZ010000202.1:0-1636 GCF_052928425.1 Glutamicibacter sp. BSL13 | reverse complement strand
AGCCCCACCACGATCAGCAGGGTCGCGACCATGACGAATTCGGCCACCGCCGAGCCGCGCTGGGAGGTGGCCGAACTCGCTGGGCGGGCCCGGGCCGGATTGTGGTGGGTGGACATGAGGCTGCCGCGCCTACCCCATCCCGGAGACCCGGTCGATGGCCTGGTTGAACAGTTCCTGCAGCCGCGGCCCGGCCACGGCGAGCAGGGCCGCGACCAGCAACGCGGACATGAGGGTGATCATCACCCAACCGGGCACGTCGCCGCGTTCCTCACGCAGCTTCGGGCCGAGGCGTTCGCCCAGCCGGCGCAGCAGGTCAAGTGTCATCAGCACCAGGGTGTTCAGGTGGTGTTCGAGGGTTTTCATTTTCGTGTTCCTTACCGTCGGAGCGGGTCTGTGGGTTGGCAGGTGGTGCGGCGGGTCGTCGGCAGCGCGGCGGGCGGGTGGGCCCGGCGGGCCGATGACGTGGGCGGAGGTGGCAGCGTCGGTTCAATAGCTCATCTCCAATAGCGATAGTCCGGGGAAGACCGCGAAGATCACGGTCAGCGGCAGCACGCCGAAGACGATCGGCGCCAGCATGGCCACCTCCCGTTTTCCGGCCAGTTCCATCAGTTCCCGCTTCGAGGCGTCGCGCACATCCTGGGCCTGGTCGCGCAGCACCTGGGCCAAGGGCGTGCCGCGTTCGGTGGCCACCACGATGGCGTCGACGAACCGGGTCATCGCCCCGATCTGGATGCGGTCGGACATGTTCTCCATGGCCTGGGTCATCGGCGTGCCGGAGCGGATGTCGTGGATGGTGGTGGTGAATTCCTCGCCAATGGCGCCGCGGCAGATCCGCGAGATCCGCTCCAGCGCCCCGGTGGTCGATTCCCCGGCGCCGACGGTCAGCGCCAGGATGTCGGCGACCGTGGGGAATTGGGTCAGGATCTTGCGCGAGCGTTGCTGCACCTGTTCGCCCAGCCACCAGCCGCGCGCCATGAAGCCCAGCAGTCCGCCGCCCAGCACCACGATCAGCGCCAGGGCCGGACCGGTGCCCCGCCCGAAGGCGAGCAGGGCGGCCAGCGTGGTGCCGGTGAGCAGCCCCAGGATGGCGCAGCTCAGCTCCTGGGTGCGGTAGTCCAAAACGCTCATTGTCAGCCCCGCGGCGGCCAGCCGCCGGCGCACCGTGTCCGAGCCGGGGCTGTGCAGCATCGCCAGGCGGCGGATCTGGTTCATCAGCGGTGCGGCCAATTGGCCCAGGGTGCTGCGTTGGCCCTCGGAACGCCAGGCGTCCTGCAGCATGCGCGAGGAGCGCATGCCCACCCGCAGGTGGGGTGCGATACGTTCGGCCAGGGTGGGGGCGCGGAAGTAGGGCAGCGCGCAGACGAACACCCACAGCCCGGCGCCCAGCAGCGCCCCAAGCAGGATCGCCCAGGGCAGCGGCGAGTTCACCGCCGCGATGCTCAGCCCCGCGCCGCTGCTCCCCCAGGGGCCCGGCACGGCCAGGTTCGCCACCGAGATACTCATATCAGCACCCGTTCCTCCACCGGCAGCGTGCCCAAACGCAGCATGATGCGGTAGCAGATGAAGGAGACGGCCAGGCCGCAGCCGAGCACCGCCACCCCGGCCGGGGTGGAGTACGCGGCGATCGCCGCCGGCT
>NZ_JAVGCZ010000201.1:0-1641 GCF_052928425.1 Glutamicibacter sp. BSL13 | reverse complement strand
CCCGACGCCTGCGCCGTGGTTGCCGGCGTCGGGGGTGGCCGCCGCCTGGGCGGCGAACAGCTCCGGCAGCAGCGGCAGTTCGGACGGATAGTGCCGGCCCGAGGTCTCGAAGCCGCGCACGGCGTCCTGGTCCATCAGCCGCAGCCCGGCGACGGGACCGGAATCCCCGGACAGCGCGTGCAGCGCCGTCATCAGCGCCTGGGCCAGGGCCTCGGCGGTGTGCGCGGGGACCCGCGTGTCGTGCTCCAACTCGATCTGCCAGGTTTTCCCGGCGCTGACGTGCACGTTCACCGGGTAGTGGCTGCCGTCCCGGGTGCCGGCGGGGGTGGCGCGCAGCCCGGGCAGTTCATAGCTGTCCATGGCGGGGGTGGTTTCGAAGCTGAGCAGCGACCAGGCCAGCTCGGTTTCGGCGCCCACGGCCCGTTCGATGGCCGGCACCCCCAGGTGCTGGTGTTCCAGGGATTGGCTCCACCAGCCCTGGTGGCGACGGGCGATGTCGGCCACCGTGTCCCGGGGTGCATAGTCCATGGAGACCAGCGTAGTTTCGGTGAGCATCCCGCAGATGTTCTGGGCCCCGGCGAGTTCCGGGTTGCGCAGTGCCACCGGCACCGCGAACACGCTGCCGGTGGTGCCGGCGACGAAGTCGGCGGCCAGCGCCCAGGCGGTGCGCAGCGCGGCGCCCGGGGTGATGCCGGCCTTGCGGCAGCAGGCGGTGAGCGCTGCGACGCCGGCGGTATTCAGCTCGCGGCGCAGCGTGTGCCGCTCCTGGCCGGCGTCCTGGCCGAGCCAGTGCGGTGCCGGCCCGGTTTCGGCGTGGGCGAGCGTGGTCGCGTAGAAGTCGGCGGCCGCCTGCCGGTCGGCGCCGGCCACCCAGGCCAGGTGGGCGGCGTAGCTGCCGGTGGCTTCGGGCAGCTGGGCGGGGGCCGGGATGCCGCGCACCTGGGCCAGTTCGCGCAGCCATTGGCCGATCAGCAGCGCCATGGACCAGCCGTCGAGCACCGTGTGGTGGGCGGTGACCAGCAGCTGGTGCCCGGCCCCTTCCTCGATCAGGGGGAAGCGCAGCAGCGGCGGGTCGGCCAGGGCGAACCCGGCGGCCAGTTCCGCCGCGGCAATGGACTCCAGGTCTGCGTCGGCGGTGCTGAAGGCGCGCAGCGCGGCCCCCGGGTCGAAGGGCTCGATGAAGCACACCGGGTCCCCGGACTCGTCGAGCAGGAAGCCGGCGCGCAGGTTCTGCACCCGGCGCAGCAGGCCCAGGGTCGCGGCGCGGGCTTCCTCGGCCCCCAGCTCGCCGTCCAGCCGGATGCTTGTCTGTCCGATATAGGGGTCAGCGGCGGAGCCGCCCATCAGGGTGTGGGCGATCAGCCCGCGCTGCAGGGCGGTGGTGGGCCACCACAGGGTGTCCTCTTCCGGCCCGGCGGAGGGCAGGTGTTCGTGCTGGAGCTCGGTCATCGAAGGCGTGTTCCTTACTGGCGTAGGGTGCGGCGGTGGGTGAGCAGGGAGGCCAAGCGGGTGCGGGCCGCGTCATCGAGCTGCACCAGCGGGGTGTCGGGCGCGGCCTGCTGGGGCGCGGCGGTGTGGCCGGTGGCGGTGGCGGCGATCGCGGCGACGGTGCGCTGCGCGAAGACCGCGCCGACGCTGGAG
>NZ_JAVGCZ010000200.1:0-1713 GCF_052928425.1 Glutamicibacter sp. BSL13 | reverse complement strand
CCTCACGCCGCGGCAGCTGGTGCAGCCGGCGCTTGTTCTGCCCCACCCACTTCGCCCAGGGCGCGGCGGCGGCCAGTTCGGCCTTGAGCTGCGCGTCGGGGATGATCCGCCCGGCCGCGACGTCCAGCAGGAACACGGTGCCCGGGGCGACGCGCCCCTTGGCGGTGACCTGCTGGGCGGGCACGTCCACCACCCCGACCTCGCTGGCCAGCACCAGCAGCCCGTCCGCGGTGGTCAGCCAGCGGGCCGGGCGCAGCCCGTTGCGGTCCAGCACCGCCCCGGCCAGCTGCCCGTCGGTGAAGCACACGGCGGCCGGCCCGTCCCACGGCTCCATGAGCATCGCATGGTACTCGTAGAACGCCCGCAGATCCCGGTCCATGTGCTCATCGTGTTCCCAGGCCTGCGGGATCATCATCATGATCGCCGCGGCCGGGTGCCGCCCGGAGAGCATCAGCAGTTCGGCGACCTCGTCGAAGCTGGTCGAGTCCGACGCGCCGGGCGTGCAGATCGGGAACAGCTCCTCGGGCACCTCCCCCAGCAGCTCGCTGGCCAGCTGGGACTGCCGGGCGCGCATCCAGTTGCGGTTGCCCTGCACGGTGTTGAACTCCCCGTTGTGGGCGATGGTGCGCAGCGGCTGGGCCAGCGGCCAGGAGGGGAAGGTGTTGGTGGAGAAGCGCGAATGCACGATCGCGCAGCGGGTGCCCAGCCGGGCGTCGGCCAGGTCCGGGTAGAAGCGGTCCAGCTGCGCGGTGGAAACCATGCCCTTGTAGACCAGGGTGCCGCTGGCGAAGGAGGCGAAGTACACCCCGTGGCGGTGCTGGGCCCGGCGCCGGATGCGCCAGC
Organism: Glutamicibacter sp. BSL13; assembly: GCF_052928425.1. NCBI lineage: Bacteria > Bacillati > Actinomycetota > Actinomycetes > Micrococcales > Micrococcaceae > Glutamicibacter > Glutamicibacter sp. BSL13. The sequence continues at coordinate 870 of NZ_JAVGCZ010000200.1, read as the reverse complement.
ACACCGCGTCCAGCGCCCGGCCGGAGGGCACCCCGGTGACGAAGAACTGGGCGATGTGCGGCATGCATTCGCGGGCGGTAGCCCCCAGCACCCGTGCGTCCACCGGCACCTGGCGCCAGCCCAGCACGGTGAGACCCTCGGCCTCGGCCAGCTGCTGCACGGCGGCCACCGCGGCCTGACGCTCAGCGGGGGCGGCGGGCAAAAAGGCCATGCCCACGGCGTAGCGTCCGGGCTCGGGCAGCTGGAAGTCGGTGACCTGGCGCAGGAAGCGGTCCGGCAGGTGCAGCAGGATTCCTGCCCCGTCCCCGGTGTCCGCGTCGGCGCCGGTCGCGCCACGGTGTTCCAGGCGGCGCAGGGCGGTCAGCGCCTGTTCGACGATGCGGTGGCTGGCTTCATTTTTCAGGCTGGCGATCATCGCCAGCCCGCACGCGTCCTTCTCGGCGCCGGGATCGTAGAGTCCCTGCGCGCCGGGCAGCGCGGCGAATCGGGTGTAGGGCGAGGAGATGGGTTCCCCGCCACCATCTGGCGAGGCGTTCAGCTGGACTCCGGTCATGCTCATGAGCGTGCCTTTCAAGGGTGTGCCGTATTGCTTGGGGCAGCACGCAGGACGCTGGGTTTCAGCCCGAAAAACGGAGGCTGCCGGTCATCGTCGCCGCCCCGGCGGCAGGCCGACGCCGCGGGCCGGGTTCGCCGATGGGTGGGATACCGGGGCCGGGCAGCGAAGGCACGCCGCGGGCCAGGGAGTGGGGCCCGAAGGTGTGGTGTGCGCACGATGGATCCACCGCGTTGTGGGTCGTGTCCGACCGGTGGGCCGCGACATGGTGGTGCGGGCCGCCAGCGGGTCGGGGTCGGGGGCGCGGCGGGTAGGGG
>NZ_JAVGCZ010000199.1:0-1731 GCF_052928425.1 Glutamicibacter sp. BSL13 | reverse complement strand
CGCCGGGGCGCGGCACACCTGGGCCGACGCTGCGATCGCCGCGCACGTACTGCTGGCCAACCGGCTCACCGGCGCGGGGCGGGTCACCGTGGGGCTGCCGGCCATGAACCGCACCGGCGCCGCCGCCCTCTGCCCGGCACCCACCATCAACGTGCTGCCGCTGGCCGTGGACGTGCAGGCCGGGGCGAGCATTGGCGCACTGCTCGACGCGGTGGCCGGGGCCCGCGCGGCGCTGTCCCGCCACGGCCGCTTCCGCTCCGAGCAGCTGATGCGCGAACTGAAGCTGGTCGGCTCGGACACCACGCTGACGGCCACCGAGATCAACATCAAGGCCTTTGACGCGCCGTTGGAGGTTCCCGGGGCGACGATGGCGCTGCACCCCTTGTGCGAGGGACCGGTTGATGACATCACCTTGAACCTCATTCCCGACACCATCGCCGGCACCGTGCGCGCCACGCTCACCGCCCCGCCCGGCACCCTGGCCGAGGCGGACGCCGCCGCGGTGCTCGGCGCCTACGGCCAGCTGCTGTCCCAGCTGGTCGCCGCGGACCCGGACACGGTCCTCTCCTACCTCACCCTGGCCACCGCCGAACAGGCGGCCCCGCTGGAAGGGGAACCGGCCGCCGAAACCACCCCGCCGCTGCTCGAGGAGCTGTTCGCCGCCACGGTGGCCACCGCCCCGCACGCCCCGGCACTGCGCTGCGCCGGCGAACACCTGGATTACGCCCAGCTCGCCGCCCGGGTGGACCGGCTGGCCGCGGCGCTCGCCGGCTGCGGCACCGGCCGCTACCTGCTGATCGACTTGGAGCGCGGCATCGACTACGTCGCGGCGATCCTGGCCGCCGCGAAGGCCGGGGCCACCAGCGTCCCGCTGGACCCGCAGGCCCCGGCAGCGCGCAACCAGCGCATCGCGCACCGGCTGAAGAACCTGGCACCCCACCCGCCGATCGTGCTCACCGCCAACGCCGAGGCCTGGCTCGGCTACCCGGTACTGGATCCCGCCCAGCTGCCCGACCCGGCGGGGCCGGTGTCCGTGGTGCCGGTGCCGCGCAGCACCCCGGCCTACCTGTTGCACACCTCGGGCTCCACCGGGGAGCCCAAGGCGGTGGTGGTCTCCCGCGACGCGTTCGCCCGCTGGGCCGGCTACCACCGGCACGCCGGCTTCCTGGCGGCGCACGGCGAGCGGATCGCCCAATCCCTGCCGCTGCACTTCGACGGCGCCTGGTGCACCCTGCTGGGCATCGCGCTGGGCCACGAGGTGCACCTGGTTTCCCACGAGGTGGCCCGCGACCCCCAGGCGCTCGCCGCCGAGGTCCGCGAACACAAGATGACCTGGATGGACATGACCCCGTCGCTGGCCGCCCCGCTGCTGGAGACCGGATTGTTCGAAGCCGGCACCCCGGTGCGCCGGCTCTCGGTCGGCGGCGAAGGGTGCAGCCAGGTGCTCTGGGACAAGCTGCGCGAACTTTCCGGCATCACCGTGGAGAACCTCTACGGCCCCACCGAATTCACCATCGACGCGCTGGTCGCCGACGTATCGGACAGCCCCGACGTGGTGGTCGGCCGGCCGCTGCACGGACTGCGGGCCATGGTGCTCGACCCGGCGCTGCGCCCGCTGCCGCCGGGCCTGCCCGGCGAGCTCTACCTGGCCGGGGCGCAGCAGGCCCACGGCTACCTGGGCCAGAGCGCGCTGACGGCCTCGCGCTTCATCGCCGATCCGGCCGGCACCGC
>NZ_JAVGCZ010000198.1:0-1734 GCF_052928425.1 Glutamicibacter sp. BSL13 | reverse complement strand
TAGCCCGGGCGTTTCATCGTTCGGGACGTCATTAACGGTCTTTAACGAGGAAAAGGTGACCTGAACTGGGAAAATAGAGGTATCTAAGCTTCATCCACCCAGTTCAAAAGGATCACCTTTTCGATGCACCAGTCTACCCCGATTTTCCCGCATCTTCCGACCCAACTCACCGGGCAAGCCCTGGTGTCCCAGGCAGGGCTGGGGGTGCTGGCCAGCTTCCTGAACGCCGTGGATTTCCGCCGGCTCTGTGAGGACCGGTTCTCCCAATTCGTGCCGGCCACCGCGGTGCACCGGCCGGGCAAGATGATCGCTGACCTTGCTATCATGCTCGCCGGTGGGGGTGATCAAGTCACGGATATCGACCAGTTGCGCTCCTCACCGGGGCTCTTCGGGCCGGTGGCCTCCGAAGCCACGATCAGCCGGCTCATGAGCCGGATCAAGGACCAGCCTGCCGCATTCGACTACGCGTTCGCTACCATGCACCGCACCGTGCGTTCGAGGGTTTGGGCCGTAGCCGGACCCCGCAATCCTGCCTCCCGGGCCACCCGGCTCGATCCGTTGATCATCGACATTGACGCGTCGTTGGTGCACGTGCACTCCGACAAGGAACACGCCGCAGGCACCTATAAACGCGGCTATGGGTTCGCTCCCATGATCGCGAGCATTGATTACGGGAAAGAGAACGGGACCGGGGAAGTCCTGGCTGTGCAGATGCGTCCCGGGAACAAGGGCGCGAACTCGGCCGCCGATCACATCACGATCCTGGACCAAGCCCTGGCCCAGCTGCCGGACGAGTTCTATACCAAGGACGGGGTGCTGCTCGGTGAGAAGATCCTGGTGCGCACCGATAGCGCTGGCGCTTCACGCCAGTTCCTGCATCACCTTCACTCGTTGGGGCTACAGTTCTCCACCTCCTACGCACTACCAGTGATCAACGAGCGGTTCATCGGGTGGATCAATGACAAAAAGTATTGGGAACCAGCCACTGACCAGCACGGTGAACTCCGTGGGGATGCGTGGGTGATTGACGCGACCAAAGTCCTCAAACTGCACAACTACCCTGAAGGCACCAGGATCTATTTGCGGGCCGAGCCGCTGCACTCGGGTGCGAACGCGAACTTGTTCGACATCGACGGGAACCGGGTAACCGCGTTCCTGACCAACGCCCCACGCTACAACGTGGCCTTCCTCGATGCCAGGCACCGGGCGCGGGGCCGGTGCGAGAACAGGATCAAAACGCTGAAGGCCTGCGGACTGGGCAAGCTGCCCTACTGGTCCTTCACCGCGAACCAGGCCTGGGCGAACCTGGCGGTACTGGCCATGAACCTGACCTCTTGGATCCAGCTGGCCATGCTCCCCATCGGGCATCCTGCTGGTTGCTGGGATGTGAAACGGTGGCGGTACCGGCTGCATTCCATTGCCGGGAAACTGATCACCAGCGGCCGGCAAACCCGGCTGCTCATCCCTGAAACGGCACCGGAATCAGCGCTACTCATAGAGCTGTTGGAACGGGCTCATGCAGGGTACCGGCAGTGGCGCCAGGGCCACCTGGCCGCTTGAACCGGCAGCTACCTTTGCCCGTCAACGAGATGAAAGACCACGACCGGAACAGTGGAACCCGGCACCCACACCAGTGACCATGGTGGCAGCAGCGACCCCGAAACCAGGGAAAGCCGCCGACTCTGGGAAAAACCGGAAATCAGCGGCCCTCAACGCCACGATGAAACCGCTGGG
>NZ_JAVGCZ010000197.1:0-1749 GCF_052928425.1 Glutamicibacter sp. BSL13 | reverse complement strand
CTGCACCTCCCCGGAGCGCGACCGGGTGAAGAACGCCAGCGACTGGCGCTGCAGGTGGCTGAACAGTGAGGTGCGCAGCCCGTGCATGACCTTTTGCCCCATCAGCGTGGCCCGCCAGGTCTGGATCACCCCGAACAGCGCGGTAATCACCGCAACCCCCACCAGCCCGGCGGCACCCAGTACCAGCGCGCGCACGTCCTGCTGCGGAATGGCGTGGTCGATCAGCTCGCGCACGATGAACGGCTGGGCCAGCCCGATCAGCGAGGAGGCCACGATCAGCAGCACCACCACGATCAGCGTGGCGCGGTGCGGGGCGAACAGGGCCCCGATGCGGCGCAGCGAGACCGGGTGCTGCTCAAGCTGGGCGCGGTCCTGGCGCAGCTTGCGTTCGCGGTTGGATCCGCCGGCGCGCTCGGTTCGGGGCGCTGCCCGATGGGTTTGGCTCATGTCCGCCTCCTGGGTGCGGGAAAACTTACCACCCAATAATAACAGAGGTAACCTCACTATGTGGCTGCATCTTGAATTTCTTGGCGGCACTGCCATATTCTGAATCCATGCCCGATGCGAAAACACAGCCCGACTTGGCCTCCCTCTTCCACCGTGCGGCCCGGTCTGTGAGGCGGCAGACACGCCTGGCCCTGGACCCGCACGGCATCACCCCGCACCAGTCCCGGGCGATGATGCTGCTCGCCCGCGCCAGCCAGGGTGGGGATAGCCCCGGCGGGCTGCGCAATTCCCAACTGGCCGAACAGCTGCGCATCGCCCCGCGCTCGGCCACCGAGGTGGTCGACCAGCTGCAGGACAAGCAGCTGGTGCGCCGCACCCAGGACCCGGCCGACCGCCGCGCCTGGCTGATCAGCCTGACCCCGGCCGGCGCGGAACTGAGCGCCGTGCTGCGCGAGGACCGCCGCGTGCAGATGAACGACTTCTTCGCCCGGCTGGACCCGGCGGACCAGGCCCAGCTGGCCCGGATCCTCACCGCGCTGATCGACGACGACTGCTAGGCACGCCCCTTGGCGCAGCGCACCGCACCGCACCGCACCGCATCCGCGCCGGGTTCGGGTTAACGACCGCGGGGCAGGAGCGCGGAACATCCGCACTCCTGCCCCGGCAGCAACTCCGTCTGGCGTCGAAAAAGGGAGGGTGGCAGCCTAGTTTTCGGTCTTCCCCTCGCGCCAGTAGCCCATGAAGGCCACCTGCTTGCGGTCGATGCCCACGTCCTTGACCAGGTAGCGGCGCAGCGTCTTGACCGCGGAGGCCTCCCCGGCGATCCACGCGTAGAACGGCCCGGCCGAGCCGCCGCCGGTTTCCCACAGGATCGTCGAATCGATGTCCACGTCCTCCGGGTCGGCGTTGGTGTGCACCACCCCCGCCGCGGGGATCGCCACCGCCTCCCGCACGGCGGACTCCAACAGCTTGCCGTGCGGCTGGGTGCCGCGGGTCAGCCACTGCACCGACACCCCGGAGGCGGTGGTGGTGCCCAGGATGTCCCCGGCCTCCGGGACCTCGATGAACGCATCGCCGGTCACCGTGGAGGGCAGCGCCTCCAGGATCGAGCAGATCGCCGGCGCGGCGGTCTCATCGCCCACCAGCAGCACGCGGGTGGCGTTGCCGGGCCGGAATTCGATGCCGCCGTAGCTGGCGTCGTTCAGCGCCTTGTTCGGCCCCAGCAGGAGCATCCGGTCCCCGAGCTTCGCCCCGGCGCCCCATTCGGTGGCCGGCCCGCCCTGCAGGTGCCCGTCCACGTAG
>NZ_JAVGCZ010000196.1:0-1868 GCF_052928425.1 Glutamicibacter sp. BSL13 | reverse complement strand
GGGATCCCGCTGTTCCTGGCGCTGTGGCTCGGCCACCGCATGCTCACCAAGTCCAAGGTGGTTGCGCTGAAGGACATGGACCTCTCCTCCCCGGAGGATGCTGGCCTGGTCGAGGTGGACCCGCGCTAACCCCGATTCTCCGCTCTCCGCGCTGACCCGGATCCGGCCTGCCGCCGGGTCCGGGTCAGCTGTCAGTGAACCAGCAGCAACACGAATCCCGATCATTAGCACTCGCCTTGACCGAGTGCTAATTTTCGTCCTAAAGTCATCAATGGATGCAGTACCCGATCCCGATCGGGCGCGGCAGTCCATGCCTTACTGGATATGACCAACTGGCACCGCGACGACGGTTGGAGCAATGCCACGGGGCGTTACCGTTTTTTCCATTGGTTCATAAACGAAAAGGAGAGACTGTGTCTGTCTCTATCAAGCCACTCGAAGACCGCATTGTCATCAAGCAGGTCGAAGCCGAAACCACCACCGCCTCCGGCCTGGTGATCCCGGACTCCGCCAAGGAGAAGCCGCAGGAAGGCACCGTTGTGGCCGTTGGACCGGGTCGCATTGACGACAACGGCAACCGCGTTCCGCTGGACGTCAACGAAGGCGACGTCGTGCTGTACTCGAAGTACGGGGGCACCGAGGTCAAGGTCGGCGCCGAGGAGTACCTGGTGCTCTCGGCCCGCGACGTGCTGGCAGTTGTCGTCAAGTAACGTCACCCACCTTTCGTAGCCGACCGAGCCCCGCGCAGCGAGACCCTCGCGATTCGGGGCTTTGCGTCGACTACGACCCAAGAATTCATAGGGAGTCAATGCATGGCCAAGCAGCTAGCATTCAACGAGGAAGCACGCCGTGCCCTCGAGGCGGGCATCGACAAGCTCGCCGACACCGTGAAGGTGACCCTGGGCCCACGCGGGCGCAACGTCGTGTTGGCCAAGAGCTGGGGCGCACCGACCATCACCAATGACGGGGTGACCATCGCCCGGGACATCGACCTGGACGACGCCTACGAAAACCTTGGCGCACAGCTGGCCAAGGAAGTGGCCACCAAGACCAACGACGTGGCCGGTGACGGCACCACTACCGCCACCGTGCTGGCACAGGCACTGGTGAAGGAAGGCCTGAAGAACGTGGCCGCCGGCGCCGCCCCGGGCGATATCCGCAAGGGCATCGAACTGGCCACCGAGATCGTCGCCGCCCGCCTGGCGAAGAACGCCGTGGACGTGGAGGACAAGGTCGCCAACGTGGCCGCCATCTCCGCCCAGGACGAGGAAATCGGCGAACTGCTCGCCGAGGCCTTCAAGACCGTGGGTACCGACGGGGTCATCACCATCGAAGAGTCCTCCACCACCGCCACCGAACTGGTGGTCACCGAGGGCATGCAGTTCGACAAGGGCTACCTCTCCCCGCAGTTCGTGACCGACACCGACCGCCAGGAAGCCGTCCTGGAGGACGCGCTGATCCTGATCAACCCGGGCAAGATCTCCACCGTGGCAGAGTTCCTGCCGCTGCTGGAAAAGGTCCTGGAGACGAAGAAGCCGCTGCTGATCATCGCCGAGGACGTGGAGGGCGAAGCCCTGTCCACCCTGGTGGTCAACAAGCTGCGCGGCCTGCTGAACGTGGTGGCCGTCAAGGCCCCGGGCTTCGGCGACCGCCGCAAGGCCATGATGCAGGACATCGCCATCCTCACCGGCGCCCAGGTCGTCTCCTCGGAGCTGGGTCTGTCGCTGGACCAGGTCGGCACCGAGGTGCTCGGCTCGGCCCGCCGCGTGACCATCACCAAGGACTCGACCACCATCGTGGACGGCTCCGGATCCGATGAGGACGTCGCCGAGCGCGTCTCGCAGCTGAAGGCCGAACTGGATCGCACC
>NZ_JAVGCZ010000195.1:0-1893 GCF_052928425.1 Glutamicibacter sp. BSL13 | reverse complement strand
CCCGCCAGCGCTTCTGGGGCACCCCGATCCCGATCATCTACTGCCCGCAGTGCGGTGAGGTTCCGGTGCCCGATGACCAGCTGCCGGTGCGCCTGCCGGAGAACCTGCGCGGCGAGGAACTGGCCCCGAAGGGCACCAGCCCGCTGGCCGCGGCCGCGGACTGGGTCAACGTGGCCTGCCCGAGCTGCGGCGGACACGCCAAGCGGGACACCGACACCATGGACACCTTCGTGGACTCCTCCTGGTACTTCCTGCGCTTCGTCTCCCCGGACTACACCCAGGGCCCGTTCGACCCGAAGGCGGTGCGCGACTGGATGCCGGTCGGGCAGTACGTGGGCGGGGTGGAGCACGCGATCCTGCACCTGCTCTACTCGCGCTTCTTCACCAAGGTCATCCACGACCTGGGGCTGATCGACGCGACCGAGCCCTTCAGCGCCCTGCTGAACCAGGGCCAGGTCCTCAACGGCGGCAAGGCGATGAGCAAGTCGCTGGGCAACGGCGTGGACCTGGGCGAACAGCTCGATGAGTACGGGGTGGACGCGGTGCGTCTGACCATGGTCTTCGCCTCCCCGCCGGAGGACGACGTGGACTGGGCCGACGTCTCCCCGTCCGGATCGCAGAAGTTCCTGGCCCGCGCCTGGCGCCTGGCCCAGGATGTGGCCAGCGCCCCGGGCGTGGACTACACCACCGGGGACACGGCGCTGCGCCAGGTCACCCACCGCACCGTGCACGAGGCGGCCCAGCTGCTGGACGGGCACAAGTTCAACGTGGTGATCGCCAAGACCATGGAACTGGTCAACGCCACCCGCAAGACCATCGACACCGGGGCCGGCGCCGCCGACCCGGCGGTGCGCGAGGCCACCGGCGTGGTCGCCCAGTTGCTCTCCCTGTTCGCCCCTTACACGGCCGAGGACATGTGGGCGGCGCTGGGTTACGAGCCGAGCGTGGCCAACAGCGCCTGGCCCACCGTGGATGAGGCCCTGCTGGTGGATGACACCATCACCGCGGTCGTCCAGGTCAAGGGCAAGGTCCGCGCCCGCCTGGAGGTGTCGGTGGACATCAGCGAGGCGGAGCTGGAAGCCGCGGCCCTGGCCCACGAGAACGTGGTGCGCCTGCTGGATGGCAAGGCGCCGCTGAAGGTCATCGTGCGCGCCCCGAAGCTGGTCAACGTGGTGCCGGCACCGTAGGGTCGGGCACATGAGTGAACGCCCCAGCGCCGCGCGGGGACGGTGGTTTGCCAAACGCCGTCCCCGTCCGGCGCCCGCCGCCCGGATCGGGATCGTCACTGACTCCTCCGCCTGTCTGGGCGGGCCATGGCTGGAGCACCCGGACTTTGAGATGCTCACCATCCCGGTGATCATCGACGACGTGGTGTGCGGGGATGACACCGACGCGCTGGTGATGGGGCTGGCCATGGGCCAGGCGGTGCGCACCTCCCGTCCTGCGCCGGGGCAGTTCATGCGCGCCTACCGGCAGCTGGCCGAGGCCGGCTGCGAAGCCATCATCTCCGTGCACCTTTCGGCCGGGCTCTCGGGCACCCACGAATCCGCGCGGCTGGCCGCCGGGCAGGTCCAGGTGCCGGTCACCGTGGTGGATTCACGCACCGTCGCCCTGCCGCTGGGGTTCGCGGTGCGCCGCATGCTCACCGCCCGCGCCGCCGGGGCGGGGCTGGATGAGCTGCTGGACATTGCCCGCGCCGCGAAGGACAACTCCGTATTCTTCGCGGTGCCCAGCCTGGACCAGCTGCGCCGCGGCGGGCGGATCAGCACCCTGTCCGGGGTGGTGGGCAACCTGCTCAGCGTCAAGCCGATCCTGGCCATCCAGGACGGGGCGATCCACCCGGTGGAGAAGCCGCGCACCTTCCCGCGCGCCCAAAGCCGGCTGGTGGCGCTC
>NZ_JAVGCZ010000194.1:0-1971 GCF_052928425.1 Glutamicibacter sp. BSL13 | reverse complement strand
GGGAGCATGATGACTATCATGCCGGGAAGTTCAAGATCGTTGATGTGAACGGGTTGCCGCATGTGGTGTTGCCCAAGCATCTGGATCCTTCCCAGACCCCGCGGCGTAACCGGTACTGGTTCGCCAGTTGGGAAGACCCTTCCAAACCAGGGCAGCAAGCAGCCCGGCAAAAGCCACCGGAACAAAAACCAGTCCCGGGTCAGACGAACCCGACAAAGCCGGACGGCCCGCCACCGGATACCACCAAACGCAACAGCAGTCGTCGTAGGGGGTCGAGGACCGGGCCGGGCCGTGGGCAGGACCCGCCAGCGGCCACCCCACCTAAAGCAGCCGACAGCTAGAGTATTCGGCTACGCTCGCCAAGCGACGTGCTCACCGTCCACGGCGATGATATTTTGAAATCCATGCAAACCAATGATGTCCGCCAGTCCTATGCGGCACGGGCAGCTGAATACTCCGAGGTGCTCGGCTCAATGAGTCAGATGGCTCCGCAGGATCAGGAAGACATCACCGGCTGGGCGCGGAGCATTGTGGGGCCGATCGCCGATGTTGGTTGCGGCCCGGGTCATTGGACGCAGTTTCTGTCGGATCGGGGTGCCGACGTGATTGGCGTGGATTTCGTCGACGAGTTCCTGGACATTGCCCGATCGCGTTTTCCTCAACAACGCTTCATAAACGCGGATCTGGCCTCGTTGGGTTTCATGGATGGCTCGATGGCAGGGCTGCTCGCCTGGTATTCCACGATCCACTGCGCCCCTGACACCGTGCCGGCGATACTACGGGAATTCGCGCGCGTCCTGCGGCCGCAGGGAACGCTCATGCTGGGGTTCTTCGAGGGCGATCGCATTGAGGCCTTCCCCCATCAGGTCGTCCGGGCCTACCGCTGGCCCGCGGACGGAATGATCGACGTGCTGGCCGATGCCGGTTTCTCGGTAATAGACCTGAGCACGCGCACCGACCCCGGGGTGCGTCCGCATGCCGCCATCACCGCAAATCTCGTTCGGCGCTAGGCCTTCCCTCCCCCGGATTGGAAAGACCAGGGCGAACACGCGATGCCGACATCACTCACCGTCGCTGACGGCCTCCTGCTGTGCTGGAAAGAGTCGCGCAGCACCGAATGCGCAACGGCGCGCACCCGGTTCCGTCCGGCCCGGGCGGGGCCGCGGAAATCAGGTGCGCGCCGTGGTCGCTGCGATCGAATAATCAGGCGTCGGGAATGTGGATGTGTCCGTCTTCCTTCAGTGCCGCGCGCAGCTTCTGCGCATTCGCGTCCATCCTAGCCGGATCCGGGTTCTCATCCACCCGGCCCAGGTCGAAGTCAGCCAACGAGTTCGTCGGCCACACGTGAACGTGCAGGTGCGGCACCTCGAACCCGGCGATCATGATCCCGGCACGGGCGGAATTGAAGACGCGCTTCTGGGCCCGGCCGATGTTCCCGGCGACCTTCATCAGGTGTGCCATCAGCTCGTCGGAGGCGTCGGTGAACTCGTCGATCTCCTCGCGCGGAACCACCAGGGTGTGGCCGTCGGTGATCGGCCCAATGGTCAGGAAGGCGACGCACTGCTCGTCCTTCCAGATGAAGCGGCCGGGGATCTCGCCTTCGATGATCTTGGTAAACAGGGTGCTCATGTGCGCCTTTCAGTGTTCGCCCGGCAGCGGCCGGGGTTGTGCGGTGTGGCGGGGTCAGCTGTGCGCCGTGCCGCCCTAGTGGCGGTGGGTTTCGTCGCTGGTGGCCACGTCGTTTTGCGGGTAGGAGCTGTACTGCGACCAGGACCCCGGGTAGAGCGCGGCGTCGATCCCGGCTTCGTGCAGAGCCAGGATCTGGTGCGCGGCGGTGATCCCGGAACCGCAGTAGGCGGCGGCTGCCCGGCCGGAGGGTTCCAGCCCGAGCTTGGCAAAGCCCGCGCGCAGCTGCTCGGGCTGGCGGAAGCGGGCGGCATCGTCCAGGTTCTCGGTGGTGGGACGGTTCAG
>NZ_JAVGCZ010000193.1:0-1984 GCF_052928425.1 Glutamicibacter sp. BSL13 | reverse complement strand
CTCCTGGATGGAGCCGGCCGTGGCCCAGGATGTGGACTGCATCGTGGCCACCTGCTCCGATGAGGTGTTCGAGCTGCGTGCCATGGGCGCCGAGGGCCAGCGCATCTCGATCGTGCCGTGCGGGGTGGACACCGACTTGTTCACCGCCCAGGGCCCGGCCGAGGCCCGCGGCCGGCGCTACCGGATCGCCAGCATTGGCCGGCTGGTGCCGCGCAAGGGCGTGGCCACCGTCATCGCCTCCCTGGCCGAACTGGCCAAGCTGGGCATCACCGACATTGAACTGGTGATCATCGGCGGGGCCGGCGGCGCCGGATCCCTGGAATCCGACCCGGAGGCCGCCCGGCTGCGGGACCTGGCCAACGAGCTGGGCGTGGGTGATCAGGTGATCTTCCGCGGCCAGTTGCCGCGCGAGCAGATGCCGCAGCTGATCCGCAGCTGCAACGCCGTGGTCTGCGACCCCTGGTACGAGCCCTTCGGCATTGTGCCGCTGGAAGCGATGGCCTGCGGGGTGCCGGTGATCGCCAGCACCGTGGGCGGGCTGGTGGACACCGTGGTGGATTCGGTCACCGGGCTGCACATCCCGCCACGGGATGAGGCCGCCCTGGCCCAGGCGCTGCAGCGGCTGCTGAACGACGAGCAGTTCGCGGCCCGGATGGGCGCGGCCGGCCGGGAACGGGCGGTCACCCGCTACAGCTGGCAGCGCATCGCCGCCGACACCGAACGGGTGTACGGCCAGCTGGTCTCCCGCCCCTCGGCGGCACGTGATGAACGGATGATGGGAAGGGCACAGTAATGGAACAGGCAGTCAATGCGGCAATCAACCTGGACACGGTGCGCGCCCCGCAGGCGGCGCGGCTGGTCACCGGCCACCTGGACGCGCTGGCCCCGGCGGTCAGCTCACTGCGCGGCTCGGCTGACACCCTGGCCCGCTGGGGCACCGTGCTGGCCCAGAAGCTGGCGGCCGGGCAGCGTCTGCTGGTCGCCGGCAACGGCGGTTCGGCCGCCGAGGCCCAGCACCTGACCGCCGAACTGGTGGGCCGCTTCGACGGGGAGCGCGGGGCCTACTCGGCGATCTCGCTGCACGCCGAGACCTCCGCGTTCTCGGCAATCTCCAACGACTACGGCTACGATCAGTCCTTCGCCCGCCAGGTGCGGGCCCACGGCCGGGAAGGGGACGTGCTGCTGCTGCTGAGCACCAGCGGACGCAGCCCCAACCTGTTGCAGGCCGCCCAGGCCGCCCGCCAGGCGGGCCTGGCCACCTGGGCGCTGGTCGGCCAGGGCCCCACCCGGCTCTCCGACCTGTGCGATGAGAGCGTGGAAATCCAGGGCCCCTCGGCCAACGTGCAGGAATGCCACCTGGTGGCCATCCACGCGATCTGCCGGGTCTTCGACGCGGCCATCGCCGCGCATGAGCGTGAGGCTTCGAAGGGAGCGTGGCAGTGATGCGTATCGCCGTCGTCGGTGACCTGCTGCTGGACCGCGACCTGTCCGGGCAGGCCACCCGGCTCAGCCCCGACGCCCCGGTGCCGGTGGTCGATGTGCAGGATGACAGCTACCGGGCCGGCGGCGCCGGACTGGTGGCCAGAATGCTGGCCGGGGACGGGCACCAGGTGGTGCTGGTCTCCGTGCTCGGGGATGACGCCGCCGCGCACCGGCTGCGCGGGGCGCTGGCGGGCCTGGAACTGGCCTGCGGGCCCTCGGGGGCACCGACCCCGGTCAAGAGCCGGGTGCGCGCCAACGGCCAGGGCGTGGTGCGCTTTGACGAGGGCTGCGCCCTGCCGCCGGTGCCGCAGGCCACCAGCACCATGCTCGGGGCCATCGCCGGGGCGGACGCCGTGGTGGTGGCCGACTACGGGCGCCGGGTGGTGGAGAACCCGCGCATCCGCGCCGCCCTGCAGGCCAAGGCCGCAACCCACCCGGTGGTCTGGGACCCGCACCCGGCCGGGGCCCGGCCGGTGCCCGGCTGCAGCGCGATCACCCCGAA
>NZ_JAVGCZ010000192.1:0-2027 GCF_052928425.1 Glutamicibacter sp. BSL13 | reverse complement strand
GCCGGCGCGGGCAGGGGGAGCGGGTGAACACGGCGATGGACGCGGTGGACCGCAAGGTGCGCTTCCGGGCCGGGTTCACCGGGCCGGCGCTGGCGGCGGTGATCACCCCGTTCGTGGTGCTTGGTTTTGTGGCGCTCGCCCTGGACCCGCTGTGCGCCGCGGTCCTGGGGGTGCTGGTGCTGTTGGTGCCGCTGCTGGTGTTCGGGTTCGGCCGGCTGTTCCGGGCCTCCTCCGGCCAGTACCGGCGTTCGCAGGGGATTTTGGCGGCCGTGTTCATGGATGCGCTGCGCAACCTGGGGATGCTGAAGCTGAACAACGCCAGCTTGTGGATGGGGGCGAAGGTCGCCGCCGCGGCGGAGGCGGTGCGGGTGCAGGTGATGCGCCTGCTGGCGCGCAACCAGATGCTGCTGCTGGTGATCGACGCGAGTTTCGCACTGCTGCTGCTGTCCGCGGCGGCGGGCCTGGCCTGGTGGCGGGTGGGCGCCGGGGTGCTCAGCCCCGGACAGGGCACCGCGCTGGTGCTGCTCAGCTTCCTGATGCTGGCCCCGGTGAACTACGTGGGCAGCTTCTTCTACATCGGCATGACCGGGCGGGCGGCGCAGGAGAAGATCGCCGAGGCGCTGGCCGAACCGGCGCACCCGGCGATGCTGCAGCCGGTGCCGGTGGACCTGTCCGCCAGCGGGCTGCAGCTGCAGGACCTGGCCGCCGGGTATGAGCGGAACCCGCAGGCGATCCGCGCCGTGAACCTCAGCTTCCCGCCCGGTTCACGCACCGCGGTGATCGGCGCGTCGGGCAGCGGCAAGTCCACTTTGCTGCGGGTGTTGAGCGGGCAGCTGGAGACCAGCGCCGGCATCGTGCATGATGCCCGCCAGGCGCTGGGCCCGGCCACGCTGCGGCTGAACACCGCGGTGGTTGAGCAGCAGGCGGCGCTGTTTGCGATGAGCCTGCGCGAGAACCTGCTCCTGGCCGACCCGGGCGCCGAGGACGAACAGCTGGTGCGGCTGCTGCGCCAGGTGGGGCTCGGGCCCTGGTTTGACGCGCTGGACGAGGGGCTGGACCTGCAGCTGGGGGAGGCCGGGGCGCGGCTCTCCGGAGGGCAGGGCCAGCGCCTGGCGATCGCCCGCGCCCTGCTGGCCGAGCGTCCGGTGCTGCTGCTCGATGAGCCGACCAGCGCCCTGGACGTGCACACCGAACAGCAGGTGCTGCAGCTGCTGCGCACCGCCGGGCAGGGGCGCACCGTGATCACGGTGACCCACCGGCTTTCCCTGCTGGCGGACTACGACCGGGTGGTGGTGATGCACGACGGGCAGGTGGTGCAGGCCGGGCGGCGTGAGGATTTGATGCAGGACACCGGCGGCTACCTGTACCGGGTGATGGGCCAGTACCGGCAGCGGGCCGGGGAAGCGAAAGGGGCACGATGAGCACCGAACACCACCAGGCCCCCGCACGTGGGCAGCGCCCGCACGCCACGGCCGGCGCGGTGTGCTGGATCCTGGCCAGCACGCGGGACATCATCGCCCCGCTGCTGCTGGCCAGCGTGTTGGCCTGCCTGACCCGGCTGGTGGCCCTGGCCATCTACTATGTGGCCGGACTCGGCCTCATCCGGGCCAGCGGGCTGGCGCTGGCGCTGCCCGGGTCCGGGGCCGGCTACGGGGTGCTGGCCGGCTGGCTGATCGCCCTGGCCCTGGCCAAGGGGGTGCTGCGCTACGCGGAGCAGTACGTGGGGCACAAAGTCGCGTTCCTGGCGTTGGCCCGGCTGCGCACCCAGGTCTATGCGGACTATGAACGCCAGGCCCCGTTCGCCTCCGGCGCGCACAGCGGCAGCATGCTGCAGCGGGCGGTGCGCGACATCGACCGGGTGGAGGTCTTCTTCGCCCACACCCTGCCCCCGGCCGTGGCCGCGCTGGTGACCAGCGTGCTGGTCGCCGTGCTGGTCGGCTTCGGGGTGGACGGGCCCAGCGGTCTGATCCTGCTCGGCGGCTACCTGGTGCTGGGGCTGCTGGTTCCGTGGCTCGGGCTGGGCAGCC
>NZ_JAVGCZ010000191.1:0-2031 GCF_052928425.1 Glutamicibacter sp. BSL13 | reverse complement strand
CCGCGGTCCCGCTGCTGTGGACCGTCTCCAGCCGCTTCTTCCCCGACAGCACCCCGCGCTTCAAGTACCTGACGATCGCCCTGGCGGCGCTGGGCACCGTGATCGGCCTGGTGCTGCCCTTCAGCCAGATGGTCAACATTGTCTACGTCATCAATGGCTATGTGGGAGTGCTGCTGCTGGTGCTGATGCTCGTGAAGACCGGCACCCGCCTGGTCCGCCGCGAGAAGCTCTAGACCTGGCCTGGGAAGCCCACCGGTCCTGCACCCCCGCGGCCCCGGCCGGCGGGGGTGCCGTCTCATCCGGCTCAGTTTCCTTCGGCCACCTGCCGCAGGTCCCGCCACAGCTGTTCCACGTGGGAGCGCTGCGTGCCCAGGGCGCCAATGGAAACCCGCACCATCCAGCGGCCCTCCAGCACGGCCGGGGAAACATAGGCCCGACCGGAGAGGTTCAGTTGCCGGGCCCAGTGCTGGGTGTGTTCATCGACCTGCTCGGCGCTGGCGCCCTGCGGTTCGTGCACCACGCACACGGTCTGCAGGTTGACCGGGGCGGCGAGCTTCCACCCTGGGGTGGAGCTGACCTGTTTGGCCAGCCACCGGGCGTTTTCCAGGTCGCGGCGCAACCGGGCGCGCAGCCGCTCGGCCCCTTCGGCGCGCAGCATGAACCACAGCTTCAGGGCACGGAAGCGCCGCCCCAGCGGGATCCCCCAATCGCGCAGATTGGTCACCTGGTCATCACGTTCGGAACGCAGGTAGCTGGGGTTGGTGCCCATGACGCGTTCCAGATGCTGCGGGTCGCGCACGAAGTACAGGGAGCAGTCGAACGCCACCCCGAGCCACTTGTGGGCGTTGACCACGACCGAATCGGCGTACTCGATCCCGTCCCACATCCAGCGGTACTCGGGCAGGATCATCGCCGAGCCGGCCATCGCCGAATCCACGTGGAACCAGATGTCCTGACGCGCTGCGATCTCTCCCAATTCCCGCAAGGGGTCAACAGCGGTCGTGGTGGTGGTGCCGGTCGCGGCCACGATGGCCGCGGGGATGCGTCCAGCCGCGCGGTCCTGCGCGATGGCCGCGGCCAGTGCGGCCGGGTCCATGGCGTGGTTCTGGTCCGTGTCGATCCAGTGGATGTTCTGCCGGCCGAACCCGGCCAGCAATGCGCCCTTTTCCACCGAACTGTGGGCATAGCGGCTGGCGTAGACGATAAGGGGCGCTTCCTCAGCCTGCAGGCCGCCGCGGGCCAGGGCGAAATCGGTGGCGCGTTCCCGCGCGCACAGCAGCGCGATCAGGGTGCTGCTGGAGGCCGAATCCTGGATGGAGCCACGGAACTGCTCGGGCAGCCCAAAGAGCTGGCGGGTCCAGTCCACTACGGTCTGCTCGATCTCGGACAGGGCTGGGCTGGATTCCCAGGACAGGCCGAGCACTCCCAGCCCGCTGCCCAGCATGTCCCCGAGCACCGAGGACAGCTCCGAGTTCGACGGGAAGAATCCGAAGAAGCTGGGGTGTTGCCAGTGAGTGAGCCCGGGCATCACGATGCGCTGCACGTCCTCTAGCAGCCCCGCCCCGCCGTCGCCCTCTTCCGGCGCCTGCGCGGGCAGCTGCGCGGCCACCTGGCCGGGTTCGACGGTGGACATCACCGGTTGCTGGTCGATGCCGGCGCGGTAGTCGGCAATGAAGTCCACCAGTTCGTGGGCCTGGCGGCGGAATTCCTCCGGTGTCATCTAATCTCTTTCCCTTGTGCCTGATGGCCTTCCTGCATGGTATCGGCCGCACCGGCGCTGGGCCGATTCCCGTTGCGGGTTCAAACTACCCGCGGCGCAGCTGTTGGGAGAGCTCGTGGGCGTGGTGCAGCAGCAATGCCCCCAGTTCCGGGCGGCGCCCGGGGGTGAAGCGGGATTCAATGCCGGTCACGCTCAGGGCCCAGGCCGGGGGCCCGGAGGCGTCAAAGACGGCGGCTCCCATCCCCCAGCTGCCCTTGACAATCAGCCCCCGGGTGACCGAGTAGCCCAGTCTGCGGGCTTCGCGGACCTTC
>NZ_JAVGCZ010000190.1:0-2093 GCF_052928425.1 Glutamicibacter sp. BSL13 | reverse complement strand
ATGCCGCGGTACTCCATCAGGCACCCGCCTTCGCCCGCGCCGCACCGTCCAGCCGGCGGGTGGTCCAGCCGTCCAGGGAGCTGGAGCCGATGGCGTCGTAGAAGCCGATCGCCGGGGCGTTCCAGTCCAGCACCGCCCACTCCAGGCGCCGGTACCCGCGCTCGACGGCGATCCGCGCCAACTCCTTCAGCAGCGCGCTGCCCAGCCCCTGCCCGCGGGCGGACTCACGCACCACCAGGTCCTCCAGGTGGATCCCGTGCCGGCCCTCCCACGTCGAATAGGTCAGGTACCAGATCGCCACGCCGGCCACCTGCCCGGTGGCGTCCTCTGCCACGTGGGCGAAGACCTGCGGGTTGGCGCCGAACAGGTGCTCCTGCAGGTCTGCGACGGTGTTCTTCACCGCGTCCGGTTCCTTTTCGTAGACGGCCAGCTCATGGATCAGCTCCAGGATGCGGGCACAGTCGTGCTTCTGCGCAATTCTCACGGTTGACATGTGTCTAAGGTTACCCCTGTCACGGATCGGGAAGTGTCGTACATACGTTCTAAGGTTGAATCCATGATGGGTGGACACCACGCCATGAGCGGCGCGGCCGCGTGGCTGGCAATAACAACACAGGTGGACCTCGGACCGGTGAACCTGGGGCTCGGGCTTTTCGAGATGAACCAGTGGGAGACGCTGGCCGGGGCGATCGTGTGCGCCGGGGCGGCGATGCTGCCCGACGCGGACCACCCCTCGGCGACCATCGCCCGCTCCCTGCCGCCGATCTCCAACCTGGTCACCCGCCTGGTCTGCACGATCTCCGGGGGACACCGCAACGGCACCCACTCGCTGCTGGGGGTCGGCGCGTTCGCGCTGCTGGCCTGGGTGCTGGACAAGTGGTCGGTCCACACCGCGGGCCTGGGGGTGGTCTACCCCGGCGCCGCCGTGTTCGCGGTGCTGCTGATCTCCTTCGCCGTGAAGACCATGAAGTTCATGCCGGCGCTGCTGTGCTGGGTGATCGCCCTGGCCGGGGCCGCGTTCGTGGGAATGAACGCCCCCGATGAGCGTTCCTGGTTCTTCCTGGCGGTGGTGCTGGGCGCCGGGGTGCACCTGCTGGGGGACATGCTCACCATCGGCGGGGTGAACCTGCTGTGGCCGATCCGCTTCAAGGCCCCGCGCTGGTTCCGCCGCCTGCCGGGGATCGGCGGATGCTGGAAGGCCAACGGCCGGGTCGCGGTGCCGGTGCTCGGGGCGACCGGCTCGAACGCCGAATGGGTGCTGGCCAGCGCGCTGACCTCCTATGTGACCGTCGCGCTGCTGCTGCACTAGGCACCGCCGGACCACCGGGGCGGCAGGAAAAGCCCGGGCGGCCTGCCCCCTGCCCCTTCCCAATCCCGCCGCCGCTTGGTTGACTGGGCCAATGAAACTGTTGATCCTGGGCGGCACCGGGTTCCTCTCCCGCCACCTGGCCGCCGCCGCGCTCGCCGCTGGGCACCAGGTCATCTGCGCCAGCCGCGGCGTGAGCGGCCGCCCGCCCGCCGGCTGCCGGTTCGTGCGCTGGGACCGCAAGGACGCGGCGCCCGCCGCCCTGGCCGGGGCCCGCTTCGATGTGGTGGTGGACGTCTTGGGGCAGCCCAGCCACGTGCGCCGGGCCCTGCAGGGGCTGCACGCGGGGCATTGGATCTTCATTTCCACGCTCAACGTGTACGCCGACCCGCGGGCCGGGGATGCGGCCGGGCCGGATGAGCGGCTGGTGCCGGCGATCGGCCAGGACGTTTCGATTGACTCCCCGCAGTCCTATGGCGGGATGAAGGTGGGTTGCGAGCAGCTGGTGGCCGCGCACGCCCCGAGCTTCACGATCCTGCGCCCGGGACTGATCATCGGGCCGGGGGACCGGACCGGGCGCTTCAGCTACTGGCCGCTGCGCCTGGCCGCGGCCGCCGCCGACGGGCACCCGTTCATCGCCCCCGAACCCCGGGACGACCCGGTGCAGTTCATCGACGCGCGGGATTTGGCCGACTGGATCCTGCTGCTGGCCGACGGGCGCCGCCAACTGGTGTGCGACGCCGTCGGCCCGGTCATGACCCGTGCGCAGTTCATCAACCGGCTCGCG
>NZ_JAVGCZ010000189.1:0-2205 GCF_052928425.1 Glutamicibacter sp. BSL13 | reverse complement strand
CCGATCTCCACCTGCCCGTGGTGCAGGCCGGCCCGTTCCCGGATGCCGCGCAGCCCAAACCCGGATCCGGCGGTGCCCGGGCGCGCGGTGCCCGCATCGGTGGTTTCGGTTTCCACCCAGTCCCCGTGCGCGTCGCGGCCCGAACGCAGGCTGAGCCGGGCGGTGCGGGCGGTGGAGTGCTGGCGCACGTTGGACAGGGCCTCGCTGCTGATTCGGTACAGGGCCAGGGACAGGCCCTGGGGCAGCGTGGCAAGGAAGCCCGGGCGGTGTTCGGCAACGCTCAGCTGCACCTGCAGCCCCAGCCCGGCGTTGTGGGTGATCAGCTTCTCCAGCTGCCCTAGGGAGGGTTCGGGGTGGCGGGTATCGCCCAGTTCCGGGCTCTGGGCCTGGGCCTGGGTGTGGTGGGCGGGGTCGCGCAGCACCCCCAGCAGGGCGCGGGTTTCGCTGACGGCGCTGCGGGCGGAGGATTCGATGCCGCGCAGCAGCTCGGTGGCGCGCTGCGGGTCGCGGTCCTGCACCAGCCGGGCCGCGGAGGCCTGCACTCCCACCGAGGAGATGTGGTGGGCGATGACGTCGTGCAGTTCCCGGGCGATGCGCAGCCGTTCCTCGCTGACCGCCCGGGCGGCCAGTTCCTCGGCCTGCGCGGCGATGCGGGCCGCCTGTTCGCCGACCACCTGGTTCGCGTAGGCGTTGGACCAGCTGATCAGCCCCAGGAAGATGGCCCCGCCGAAGTAGAGCAGGTTGATCAGGAAGGTGTACAGCGGCAGTGCCCCCAGCGGGTCGAACGCCCCGGCGGGGTCCTCGACCAGGGTCCGGCCGGTGGCGGTGACCAGGTCGGAGGTGAAGAAGGAGAGCACGAGCCACAGCGCCATGGCCAGCAGCACCACGGCCAGCGCGGTCCACAGCGCGCGGCGGTTGCGGGCCCAGGCGACGGCCGTGTAGATCGCCAGGAAGTAGGCCAGCTGGGCGCACAGCTGCATGGCCACAATCGCGCTGTCCCCGACCCCGGCGAGCATGAACACGGCCGAGGAACTCAGCATGACAAGGATCGGCCAGCGCCGGCGCACCAGTAGGGGCGCCACCAGTCCGGCGATGACCAGGTAGGCGATGGTGCGGCTGACCGCGTCCTCGCGTTCGCTGAGGGACTGGACCAGTTCCTGCATGAACAGCGCCAGCACCAGGAACCCCAAGCCGGCCCACACATCGCGGCGCAGGGAGGCCGGCGCGGGGGCCGGACGTTCCCATTCGGCCGGGGGCAGGGAGGGCAGCAGACGGTGCACGTGGTCGGCGAGTCGGGCCATGGCCTTCTCCTGGGGCAGCATCCGGCGGGGGTGCTTCGCACTTTACCCGGTGCCCGGGCGGGGCGGATGCGCCGGGAGGATTACGCCAAAGGTCGTGCCCGGCGGTGGCGGGGGTGGAAGATATTGTTACCCGGCGGTAATGTGACGGTATGCACATGATCTTCCGTATCCTCATCCTGCTGTTCAGCAGCCGTCGCCGACCGAAGCTGAGCATGCTGGATGCCGGCAGCGTGCCGATGCGCGCCACCCTGACCGACATCGACTTCGCCGGGCACATCAACAACGGCATGTACTTCTCGATCTTCGACCTGGGCCGCTTTGATTTGATGTTCCGCTCCGGGATGTGGGCGGCGCTGCGCCGGAACAAGTGGACCCCGGTGGTGCAGGCGGAGATGATAACCTTCCGCAAGTCGGTGAAGCTCGGGGTGAAGTTCACCCAGGAGACCCAGGTGCTGGGCGCCGATGAGAAGTGCATCTACTTTGAACAGCGCATCGTGGTCGACGGGGAGATCTATGCCCGCGGCTACATCGCGACCCGACTGGTCTCCAAGTCCGGTCCGGTGCCCAATGAGCAGATCTTCGCCGCCGCCGGGGTGAGCATGCCCGATGACCGGCAGGTCCCGGCCTGGATCACCCAGTGGCGTGAGGACAGCTCCCTGCCCTCGGCCCGCCGCCCGGCCCCGCACAGCTGGGTGGGCTAAGCCGGAGCGGATCATCTGGCCGTTTGGCGGGCCACGGCCGGCTCAGGCCCCGTTCGGTGAGTCCGCGGCGGGGGCGCCGGCCTCGTGCCGGCCGTGGGCGGCGTGCAGGAAGCGGGCGATCAGCTGCGGGTCCTTGACTCCGCGGGAGGACTCCACCCCGGAGGAGACATCGGCCCCCGCCGCCCCGGAGGCGGCCAGCGCCG
>NZ_JAVGCZ010000188.1:0-2254 GCF_052928425.1 Glutamicibacter sp. BSL13 | reverse complement strand
TCCTCACTGGGCGGCCGGCCCCGACCGGCGGGCCGGCGACCGGGCTCGGCGTCCTCGCCAGCCCTACGGATCCCGGGGCCGCGATCGGTGCGCCGGGCTTGAACCCGGTCCTGTATTGGTTCCTCGTCGTCCTCCTCCTCGGGTGCCTGGCCATGCTGGGAGTGATCGTGTGGCGGCTGGTGAGGCGCGGCCGGGACCGTTCGCGGGTGCACAACCTCGCCGGGACGGCGACCGGGGACGAGGTCGCCCGTGTCGCCTCCCGCAAGGCCCTGCAAAGACGGGCCGGAACGCTACGGCCTTCGATCCAGGACAAGAAGCCCGACCCGGCCGAGGTGGGATATCTGCTGGGCACGGCGAAGGGCACCCAGGTATGGGCGACCGTCGAGGACTCGATGCTCCTGGTCGGCCCACCGAGATCCGGCAAAGGGCTGCATGTGGTCGTCAACTCGATCCTCGACGCCGCCGGTCCGGTGCTGACCACGAGCACCAGGCCCGACAATCTGACCGTTACGCTGAAGGCCCGGCAGCGCACAGGGCCGGTCGCGGTGTTCGACCCGCAACACCTCGCCCCCGGGTTGCCCTCGGGCATGCGGTGGTCGATCGTGCGCGGCTGCGCCGACCCGCTGACCGCGATGATCCGCGCCAAAGGCCTCGCCACCGCGACCGGGTTCGGCGGCGTGTCCGATGGCGGATTCTGGGAGGGCAAGACCACCGCCGCGATCCAGGCCCTCCTGCACGCTGCGGCCCTGGACGGACGGGACTCCAAGACGGTCTACCAGTGGTCGCTGAGCCCGGCCGCAGCCGCCGACGCCGTCCGCATCCTCTCGACCAATACGGATGCCGCGGAGGGGTGGGCGGACTCGCTGGACGCAATGATCCAATCCGATCCGAGAACCCGGGACTCGATCTGGCAGGGCGTCTCGCTCTCCTTCGGTTCGCTCGCCGACCCACGGGTCCTCGACGCCGTCTCACCCAGCCCCGACGAGGGGTTCGACCCCGAGAGGTTCTTGTGGGAGAACGGGACCATGTATCTGCTGGCGACCGGGGCCGGAGCCGGCGCCTCGGCTGCGCTGGTGTCGGCGTTCATCGAGGACATCGTCGAGACCGCCCGGAAGATCGCCGCCCGCTCCGCCGGCGCACGGATGGACCCGCCCCTGCTGCTGGCCCTGGACGAGATCGGGAACCTCGCGCCTCTGCCCGCACTTCCCGTGCTGATGGCCGAGGGAGGCGGCACCGGCATCACCACGCTGCCGGTGCTGCAGTCCCTGGCGCAGGCGCGGGAGCGGTGGGGCGAGAACAACGCGAACGCCTTGTGGGACTCCTCGATCGTGAAGATCATCCTCGGCGGCGCCAGCAACTCTCGAGACCTGCAGGACCTGTCGGCGCTGATCGGGGAACGCGACGAGACGACCGACTCCGTCACCACCGACGCCTACGGCGCGCACTCCAACCAGCGCTCGATCCGGCGGATCCCGATCATGCCGCCCGAGGTCCTCAGGACCTTGCCGTTCGGGACTGGGGTCGTCATGCTCCGCTCCGCCCGGCCGATCATCACGACCCTGCGGCCCTGGACCGCCAGGGCGGATGCCGCCCAGCTGAAGGCGGACCGGGCCGAGATCGAGCAGCTCCTCCAGCACGCCCACTGACCAGGACCGGTGTGGGGCGGGCGGGTTGTGGCCCGTACCTGACGTGTGACCCGGCGCAGGGCCGGGCGAGATCTGAGAGGAGACCTCGGTATGCCTATGCCGACCAAGCCCGGCGTGTCCGGGTTCATCGCATCCGACCCGACCCTGACCTTCACCCGGTACGGCGACGCCCGCTTCTACGCCCGCGTCGGCCTCCACCAGGACGCCGAGCGCGACGAACAGGGCAACTTCCACGAGGTCGAGCCGTACTTCACCGACCTGATCATGTTCGGCCCCTCGGCCGAGCGGGCGCACGCCACCTACCAGAAGGGCGACAACTTCATCGCCCAGGGACAGGAGCGCAGCTACACACAGAACGTCGACGGCGAGCAGGTGACCCGCGAGCAGTTCCGAGCCAGCACGATCGGCCCGAACGGCAACATCACCACCTTCAACATCCACCGCACCCCACAGGCCGAGCGGGAGACCCCGGCCGTCGACGCCACCGCCCGCGAGAGCACCTCACAGCAGGCGCCGGCCGTCGACACGGAGGCGGCCGAGAAGGAGCCCGCGGACCCGGTGGCCGACGTGCTCGCCGAGCGCGAGTCCCAGGTCGCCCCCGAACCCGT
>NZ_JAVGCZ010000187.1:0-2255 GCF_052928425.1 Glutamicibacter sp. BSL13 | reverse complement strand
CGGCGCCACCGGCATCGCGGTGGGCATGGCCACCAACATGGCCCCGCACAACCTGGGCGAGGTGATCGCCGCGGCCCGCCACCTGATCGAGCACCCCGAGGCCACGGTCGAGGACCTGATGAAGTTCGTCCCCGGCCCGGACCTGCCCTCCGGGGGCACCATTGTGGGCCTGGACGGGATCCGCGACGCCTACCGCACCGGGCGCGGGGCGTTCCGCACCCGGGCGAAGGTGGCGCTGGAGAAGATCTCGGCGCGCAAGTCCGCCCTGGTGGTCACCGAGCTGCCCTACACGGTCGGCCCGGAGAAGGTCATCCAGAAAATCAAGGACGGGGTGGGCAACAAGAAGATTGCCGGCATCTCCGACGTGGTGGATCTGACCGACCGGCAGCACGGGCTGAAACTGGTCATCGAGCTGAAGAACGGCTTCAACCCGAACGCGGTGCTGGCCAGCCTGTACAAGTACACCCCGATGGAGGACTCCTTCGGCATCAACAACGTCACCCTGGTCGAGGGCCAGCCGCGCACCCTGGGGCTGCGCGAGCTGCTGCAGGTGTACGTCGAACACCGCCTGGAGGTGGTGCGCCGGCGCACCACGCACCGGCTGGCCAAGCGGGAGGAACGCCTGCACCTTGTCGAGGGCCTGCTGATCGCCATCGTGGACATTGACGATGTCATCGCGATCATCCGCTCCTCCGAGGCCACCAATGAGGCCCGCGAACGGCTGATGACGGTCTTTGACCTCTCCGAGGCGCAGGCCAACCACATCCTGGAGCTGCGCCTGCGCCAGCTGACCAAGTATTCGCGCATCGAGCTGGAGGCCGAGGCCGAGCAGCTGCGCAAGGAGATCGAGGAGCTGCGAGCCATCCTGGGCTCCGACGCCCGGCTGCGTGAGGTGGTCTCCGGGGAGCTGGAGCAGACCGCCGAAACCTTCGCCTCCCCGCGGCGCACCGTGCTGGCCAAGGATGCGGAGACCAAGCCGCTGAAGGGCACCGTGCTGCCCGAGGCGGTGGGCAGCGGCAAGAAGGCCACCCTGGCTATGGAGGTCGCCGACCGCCCCTGCCGGGCGCTGCTCTCGGCCTCCGGGCAGATCGCGCGCACCCACGACCGCACGCCGCTGGATTTTGCCGGCTCCCGGGTGAAGCACGATGTGCTGCTCTCCGAGGTGCCCACCAGCGCCCGCGGCGAAATCGGCGCACTGACCAGCACCGGGC
This sequence comes from Glutamicibacter sp. BSL13, assembly GCF_052928425.1. Classification (NCBI taxonomy): domain Bacteria; kingdom Bacillati; phylum Actinomycetota; class Actinomycetes; order Micrococcales; family Micrococcaceae; genus Glutamicibacter; species Glutamicibacter sp. BSL13. Next base: position 1,044 of record NZ_JAVGCZ010000187.1, on the reverse strand, counting down.
GGATCATCCGGGTGTCAATGATCGACGTCCCGGCGCTGGGCGAGGGCCATGGCTTCCCGCAGCTGGCCGGCGGGGTGTCGGTCAGCGAGTTCCTGAAGTTGCCCAAGGGCGAGAAGGCGGTGGCGCTGGTCCCGCTGAACCGCGTCTTCGCGCTGGGTACCCGCAACGGCGTGGTCAAGCGCGTGAACCCGGACTACCCGCTGAACCGTGACGAGTTCGAGGCGATTACCCTCAAGGGCAAGGACGAGGTGATCGGGGCCGCGGTGGCCGAGGATGAGGACGAGCTGGTCTTCATCACCGCGCAGGCCCAGCTGCTGCGCTTCACCGCCTCCACGGTGCGCGCCCAGGGCCGCACCGCCGGGGGCATGTCCGGCATCAAGCTGGGGGCGGAGGACTTCGTGATCTACTTCGGCGTGGTGCCGGCCAATGACGCCTCCGCGGTGGTGGCCACCGTGGCGGTCGGCTCCCAGACGCTGCCGGGCACCTCCGGGCAGTCGGTCAAGCTCACCGAGCTGGACCAGTTCCCGCTCAAGGGGCGGGCCACCGCCGGGGTGCGCGCCCACCGCTTCACCAAGGGCGAGGACAAGCTGAGCCTGGCCTATGCCGGGCCGGGCCCGGCCCGGGCCAGCTCCGCGGCCGGGGTGGTGCGCGCCCTGCCCACCGAGTTCGGCAAGCGGGACGGCTCCGGGGTGCCGCTGGCGCAGTCCATCGCGCTGCTTGGCGGCGTGCTGCCGGCCGACACGCAAAGCGCGGACCCGGTCTCGGCGCGGGAACTGGATCAGACGCTGCCCAGCCCCGAGCACGCGGCGCAGACCACCAAGATCGGGCACGAACTGGTGGAGGACACCTTGCCGTTCTCCGATGGCGGGGTCATTCTCGGCGACGACTAGCAGCACCATGCATGAGGGGCGGGGAACCAGTGGCGAACTGGTGCCCCGCCCCTTTGGCCTCCCCACGCCCCGCACGCGCTGCGCGGGCGTGCCTACACCGTCAGGCCGTGCCGGGCCCGTTGGCTCAGATCTATCCGGTGGTCGCACTCGCCGG
>NZ_JAVGCZ010000186.1:0-2295 GCF_052928425.1 Glutamicibacter sp. BSL13 | reverse complement strand
CGCGATCCCGGCCCATCGGTTGTAAAGGACCCCGGCAGCACCAGGACCGGTGCCGGCGCGCACACGCCGCACGGCAAGGTGATTGCGGTGGACATGAACCCGCAGAAGCTGCGCACCGCCCAACGGTTGGGAGCCGATGTGGCACTCACCCCGCAGCAGCTGGCCCAGCAGGGGCTGAGCGCCGCGGTGGTGATCGAGGCGGCCGGCCACCCGCGTGCCTTTGAGACCGCGTTCAGTGCCACCGCGGTGGGCGGCACCCTGGTAACCGTTGGCTTGCCGGCGCCCGGGGCGATGAGCCAGATCGAACCGCTGGCGTTGACCGCCGGGGCCCGAACCATTATTGGTTCCTACTTGGGGTCGGCAGTGCCGGCGACGGACATCCCGTTCTATGAGCGGCTGTGGCGCGAAGGGCGGCTGCCGGTGGAGGAACTGGTTTCGGGCACCTGCACCCTGGATGAGATCAACGACGGGCTGGAGGAGCTCGCCGCCGGTCGGGCGGTGCGCACCCTGGTCACCTTCTAACCCCGCGCGCAGGGTCCCAGCCCGCCCAGGTGCCGGCAACAGACTTCAGGCGGGCAGGGACGCACCCGGGTGCGGCCAGAAGGCCACACCCGGGTTGGTGCTGCTGGGCTGGTTCCCGGTCTGGTCCGAGTACCCCGCAGCCCTCACCGCCGAGCGCTAGCGCTGCAGCCCGGCTTGACCCGCAGCGGCCGTGGTGCCGCCCGCCATGGCAGGACGCACCTGGCGGCGCAGCAGCACGAACAGCAGGATCATCCCGGCGGTCAGGAACATGTGCCCCAACCCGGCGAACCCGGCAATCATCGCGGAGGACTCCACCCCGCGCACGGTGAGCATGCCGTGCACGATGAGCATCGCCGAGGTGAGGATGACCCCGGCGTTGTAGGTGGCGAAGAACCAGCCGAACAGCTTGCGGTGCGTGGAGAGCGCGAACGCCTTCTCCAGCAGCAGCACGATCAGCAGGACGATGAAGCCCAGGGTGAGCAGGTGGGTGTGGGCCAGGCCCAGCTGTGTGAATTCGCCGGCCGGGAAGTCGTTGGCCTTGGTGAACTCGCGGTAGAACAGGCCGGAGGCCACCCCGACCAGCATGTAGCCAAAGGCCCAGTTCAGGATCTTGCGCATCTGTTTTCTCCTTGTGGTTTGGTGATGCCCCGGGAGTGAGGGCACCGGTGGTTGCTGGGCAGTGCTCCGTGGTGCTCCACGGCTGCCCGGTTGATTGGAAAATGTCTGCCGCCCGTTCGCCGCCCGCGGTTCGCCGCTCACGGCCCCGAGCCGGCACGGTGGCGCGCTAGCTGCGCGGCGTCTGCGCCATCTCGGTGCGGGACGCCGCAGCGGTTTCCGGCTGCCGGGTCGGCGCCCAGGCCGGGATGTTGCGCCGCCCCAGCAGCGTGAACAGCGCCGGAACCAGCACGGTGCGCACCAGGAAGGTATCGAGCAGCACCCCGAGCCCGACGACCAGGCCCAGCTGGCCCAGCACCATCAGCGGCAGGGTGGCCAGCGCCGCGAACACCCCGGCCAGCACCACGCCGGCGGAAGTGATCACCGCACCGGTGTGCCCGACGGCGTCGATCACCGCCTCCCGGATCGGCTGGCGGGCCGCCTCCTGCTTGATCCGCTGGGTGAGGAAGATCGTGTAGTCCACCCCGAGCGCGACCAGGAACAGGAAGGCCAGCAGCGGGACCTGCACATCGAATGCGCTGGTGCCCAGCACCAGTGAGCCGATCAGCCCGCCCAGCCCCAGTGCGGCCGCGGCGCTGAGCAGGTTCACCAGCGCCAGCAGGGCGGCGGTCAGCCAGGAACGGGTGAGCACCAGCAGCATCACGAAGCAGATGCCCAAGACCAGTGGGGCGATCACGGCAAAGTCCCGCAGGTGCCCGTTGTGGGCATCGAGCTGTTCGGCCCCCGCCCCGCCCAGCAGCGCATCGGCCCCGTCCACCGCATGGATGGCGGTGCGCACCTCACGCAGCATCTGCTGGTCTTCGCTCGATCCGGGGTCCGCCTGGCCCACCAGCAGCAGCCGCTGCCAGGAGCCGTCGGCGCTGCGGCCCATTTCGCTCACCCGCTGCACGCCGGGCACCTGTTCGGCGGCCCGGGCCACCTGTGGGGCCTGGTCAGGATGGGTGAGGATGGTGGCCGGCTGGGTTTCCCCGGCCGGGAAGTGCTCGGTGAGCACCGTTGAGGCGCTCGCCGATTCCATCGGGCTGCGGAACTGCTCGGCGGGCTTCAGGCCCAGGTCGGTGCCGTGCTGGCGGTGTTGGCCGCCGTGCTCACCGGCAC
>NZ_JAVGCZ010000185.1:0-2303 GCF_052928425.1 Glutamicibacter sp. BSL13 | reverse complement strand
CCCGCCGCGAAAAGCCCCCAGGTCCTGACCACCCGCGCCGAACTGCGCGCCGCCATCCGCGCCGCCGCCCCCGCCTCACTGGGTTTCGTGCCGACGATGGGCGCCCTGCACTCGGGACACGAACAGCTGTTCCGGCAGGCGCGGGAGGAAAACCAGCTGGTGGTGATCTCCATCTTCGTCAACGAACTGCAGTTCAACGACCAGCAGGACTACCAGCGCTACCCGCGCGACCTGCAGGCCGATGTGCAGGTGGCCGCCCGGGCCGGGGTGGACCTGGTCTTCGCGCCCGCACCACAGGAGGTCTACCATGCCGGGACACCGCTGATCCGGCTGGACAGCGGCGCCTTGGGACGCATGTATGAGGGGGCCTCACGCCCCGGGCACTTCGACGGCATGCTGGCGGTGGTCGCCAAGCTGCTGCACTACGCCGATCCCGGGCAGGGGCACTACCGTGCCTACTTCGGGCAGAAGGACGCCCAGCAGCTGGTGCTGGTGCGCCGCATGGTCGCCGACCTGGACTACCCGGTGCAGATCCGCGCGGTGCCGATCGTGCGCACCGCCCAAGGGCTGGCCCTGTCCAGCCGCAACGCGCTGCTCAGCCAGCGGCAGGCCACCGCCGCCCTGGTCATCCATCGGGCCATCGAACTGATCGCCGGGCGGGCCGCCCGCCACGAACCGCTGTATCTGGAGGACGCGGTCGGGCTGTTCCAGATGGAACCGGAAGTTGAGCTGGACTACTTTGTGGTGGTGGACCCGGACACCCTGCAGGAGCTGGCCTTCAACTGCCAGGACACCCCGTTCACCGGGCAGGGGCTGATCCTGGTGGCCGCCACCGTCGGCGGGGTGCGGCTGATCGACAACCAGCCGATCTAGGCAAAGCGCCGTGCCGCGTCCGCCAGCAGCTCACGGAACCCGCACAGCTCCTCCATGATCTGCGCCGCGGGCTGCACCCGGATGCTGAACGCGGCCGCCTGGCCGGCGTAGACCGGGGCGATCTGCGGATCCGCGTCCGCCCGGGCCTGCTTCATCCGCTCCCGCAGGGCGCCATCGGCGTGCTCCTCCAGCCCGGACAGATCCCCGGCCCAGCGCCGGGAGAACTCATTGGCCAGCGCCCGCCCACCGAACTCGGGCGCCCACGGCAGCTGCTGGGCGATGTCAAACGCCCGGGTGTAGACGGTGTCATCCAGGCCCGCGGCATTAACCGCATCCTTGAAGCGGGCATGGCCGCTGGCTTCGGCCGCGGTGATGAAGCGCGTGCCAACCCACACCGCCTGCGCGCCACCGGCCAATGCGGCCGCCACACCGCGCGCGGTGCCGATCCCGCCCGCGGCCACCACCGGCTTGTCGGTTGCATTAACCGCCAGCTGCAACAGTGCCAAGGTCCCGGCCTCGTTCCGCCCGTGGCCGCCACCCTCGCCGCCGCGGCAAATGATGATGTCAATGTCGGCGTCCTGTGCCCGCTGCAGGTCCTGCGCGTTGCCGATCTGCATGGCGGTGAGCACCCCGGACTCGCGGGCCAGCGCGGCTGGGCGACCCACCTCGCCGAAGCTGATGCACACCAGGGAAGGGCGCTCATTCAGGAAGGCCTGCAGCGGACCCATGTCCTGCTCCAGGGCCCAGCCCATGAATCCCGCTCCCCATGGTGTGGGCAGTTCCCGGACATGGGAGAGCTGTTCCTCGATCCACTGCGGGCTCGGTGCCGCCGGAACGCCGATCATGCCCACACCTCCGGCCGTGGACACCGCTGCGGCCAACTGACCGCCGGCCGCTCCGGCCATTGAGGCATTGAAAATCGGGTGACGGTAGCCAAGACGTTTCTGCAGATCGCTCATGACTCCCACACTAGGGCAGAGCACCGGCCGGTCCGAAGAGTGGGGCAGACAGATACGCCAACGAAGACGATGAAACAGCCCGGGCGATCATTATCCGGGTTTCCGTGCCCAGCCCGGACACCAGGCAACGTGAAACGCCCCCATGACGGCCCCGCGGGAGTATGACGCAGAACACCGCTTTTCGATTTGCGTGGGTGGTGGAACCTGCGTATAGTTTTTATCTGTTGCCAGCGGGAAACACACACCGGAAACGGGATGTTTACCTGGCAGCGAGAATCCCTTCCTTTGCAGGTCACCGAATGTTCGGGTCGTTTTGACTCGGGTCGGGGATGTGGTAAGGTTGGAAAGTTGCTCCGGAGCGAAGCGGCCAGCCAGATGATGGTGGTTCGTGGTGTCGGAAGCGCTTGTTGTTTGAGAACTCAATAGTGTGCCAAGTTTGTTGATACCAAATTATTTTTGTTTGGTGAATAC
>NZ_JAVGCZ010000184.1:0-2317 GCF_052928425.1 Glutamicibacter sp. BSL13 | reverse complement strand
GCGCATGGGATTTGACCCCAGCCAGGCGGCGGACGGACAGATCAGGCTGCAAGCCTGCCCGTTGCTGGGCGCCGCCCGCGAACACCCCGAGGTGGTATGCAACGTGCACCTGGGCATCGTGCGCGGGGTGCTGGGCCAGGAGGCTGACCCCCACCCGGCCGAGAGCACCGCGATCACGCCGTTTGCCGGCCCGGGGTACTGCCTGCTGCGCCTGGATGATGCGCAGGACCGTGACTCATGAGCCGCCCGTTGCGCAAGCCCGGCCCGGTCCGCCGCAGCGGGCGCTGGCGTCTGCTGCTGATGATCCCTGCGGGCCTGTGCCTGCTGACCGGCTTGGATGCGGGGTTGATCCTGCTGGATGTGCATGCGCCGCTGCCCGTCGCCAGTTGGGGCCAGGCCCACGGAATGGTCTTGGTCTTTGGATTCGTCGGCGCCCTCATTGCCTTGGAGCGGGCCGTGGCACTGGGCAGGGCCTGGGGCTACCTGGCCCCCTTGCTGCTCGCCCTGGGCGGGCTGGGCCTGCTGGTTTCCCTGCCCCGGATCCTTGCCGGGACGCTGCTGCTGGCCGGCATGGTGGCCACCGTGGCGCTCTACGTTCCGCTGTGGCGACGCCAACGGGCGGTGGCGGTGCTGATCCAAATGCTCGGGGCGGGGGCCGGGGTGGCCGCGACGCTGCTGTGGCTGGCGGGCGTGCAAACCTCCCTGATCCTGCCCTGGCTGTGCAGCTTTCTGGTGATCACCATCGCCGGCGAGCGCGTGGAATTGGCCCGGCTGCATCTGGGCCCACGCTCGGAGATGGTGGCCCTGGTGTTGTGCTGCGCCGTGGTGGGCTGCGCGGCGGCCTCCGTCTTGTGGGTTTGGGCCGGCACCGTCCTGTTCGGTGCGGCGCTGGCGTTGCTGGTGCTGTGGCTGGTGCGCCAGGACGTTGCCCGGCGCACCATACACGCCCAGGGGGCACCGCGCTTCATGGCCGCGTGCCTGCTGGCGGGATACTTCTGGTTGCTGGTTGCCGCGGTGACCTGGTGTTTCGGGTACCCGGTGAGTGTTGCGGCGTACGACACGGTGGTGCACGGAGTGTTCCTGGGCTTCGTGATGTCCATGATCATGGCCCACGCCCCTACGATCCTGCCGGCGGTACTGGCCATCAAGCTGCCGTATCGGGCACTGATGTGGGTGCCCGCGGTGCTGCTGCACGCCGGACTGGTGCTGCGTCTGTGGCTGGGTGACGGCCTGGGGTACGAGGTGCTGTGGCAGGCTGGCGGGGTGTTGAACGTGGTGGCCGTGGTGCTGTTCGTTCTGGTGGCGCTGGCCAGTGCGCTGCTGGGGGAGCGTGCCCTGCCATGGTCGCCGGGTGGCGGCGCCGCGCACGCGCCCAAACGCAGCGTGCCGGTGCCTACCGGTAGGCCTGGGCATTCCATTGGCTTGCGTCCCGGGATGGCTCCGGCCCCTTCGACCGGCCGGGCCGGGGCGGGGAACCGAGAAGAACATGAAGGGAAACGTGATGAGTGAGGCATCGGCCAAGGTTCCGGGGCGGGGTTTCTGGCCGTTGCGGGATCTTCCCACCGCGATCTGGCTGATCCTGCTGGTGCTCAGCACCCTGATCCACCGCCAGTTGCCGGCCCCACGCTGGCTGATGATTCACCTGTTGCTGCTCGGCGCGCTGTCCCACGCCATCCTGGTCTGGTCCCAGTATTTTGCCACCGCCCTGCTCAAGCTGCCGGTGACCCAGGACTCCCGGCGGCAGCAGTCCCGGCGCCTGCTGCTGCTGAACGCCGGGGCCGTGGTGGTGATGACCGGCGTGCTTGGCGCCTGGTGGCCGGTCACTGCCTGTGGGGCGGGCCTGGTCGCCGCGGCCGCACTGTGGCACGGGGTGTGGCTGTACCGGCGGCTGCGCGGCGCGCTGCCCTCACCCTATGGGGCCAGTGTGCGCTACTATGTGGCCGCCGCGGCGCTTTTGCCGGTCGGCGCCGCGCTGGGCACCTGGATCTCCACCGGCCTGCCCTCCCCGCTGCATGAGCGGTTGACCCTGGCGCACGCGCTGGTGAACCTGCTCGGCTGGGTCGGGCTGACCGTGGCCGGCACCCTGATCACCTTGTGGCCCACCATGCTGCGCACCCGCATCGCCCCGCAGGCCGCCGCCCGGCTGCGGCACAGCCTGCCGGTGCTGCTGGCGGCGGTGCTGATCGCGGCGGCCGGGGCCGGGTTCGGTGTGCTTCCGGTGGCTGCCGCCGGGGTGGCCGGATACCTGGTGGGGCTGGGCCTGCTGGCTTCCCCGTTCATTTACGCGGCCCGCAACAAGCCGCCGCGCAGTTTCGCC
>NZ_JAVGCZ010000183.1:0-2376 GCF_052928425.1 Glutamicibacter sp. BSL13 | reverse complement strand
CCGGGCCCGCTCGGCCAGCACCCCGGCCTGGTGCTGGGACCGGGCCAGCTCCTCGTGCAGCCCGGCCATCTCGCGGTGCGCCTGCAGCCGCAAGCTGACCAGCGCGTTGCGTTCCTGTGCGTCGCGCAGCAGCTGCAGGTAGCCGCGGGAAATGCCCCATGCGAAGCACCCGCCCACCAGCGGGCCGATAATGCTGGCGTAACTGGTCTGCCCGTGGTGCAGGAAGGGCGCGACGATCGCCAGCGCGTATACCAGCAGCGAGACCAGCACGGAGCTGGCCAGCGGCAGCAGGTGCCCGATCAGCAGCCACAGGCTGAAGGCCAGCCACATGAATTCGCTGCTGGCCGCCAGCCCGGCCGCCCAGATCGCCAGCAGCACCCCCAGCCAGAGCATGGTCCTGCCCGAGGCGTCCAGCCCGGCCGCCGATTCCCGCCGGGCCAGCCGCGGCAGCCCACCCAAGTACCACAGCGCGAAGCCGATCCCGACAATCGGCACCAGCCAGCTGGGTCTGGTGCTTTCGGCCATGCCGCGCACCACCGCGATCACCAGCAGGACACCGGTGATCGCGTGCTGGCCCAGGCGCATGACCTTCGCGGTGAGCAGCCGCCCGCGCACCGCACCGGTGCCGATGGCGGCGACGGCCGCCGCACCGTGCCCGGGCCCACCCGGCAGGGCGTTCACGCCCCTTCCGCCGTCCTCCGGGGCGTTCCCCTCGCCGGTCATGGGCGGCCCGTGCCTTGCGCCGTCGCGGCGGCCGGGCTGCAGGCGGGATCCGCGGCCGGTGTCTCAGCGTCCGTCGGTGTCTCAGCGTCCGCCGCTGTCGGGCCCTGCCCCGGCAGGTCCCCGGCGAGCATGCCGAAGATCAGGGTGTCGGTGTATTCGCCCTTGCTGTACAGGTGCTCCTGCAGGTGCCCCTCCAGCCGGAAGCCCAGGCGCCGGGCCAGCGCCGCGCTGGCGGTGTTGCGGGCATCCATTTTGGCGGCGATCCGGTGCACGCCCAGCCGGGTGAAGGCCACCTGCAGCAGGGCGGCGACCGCCTCGGTCGCGTAGCCCAGCCCGGCGCATTGGGGATCGAGCACCCAGCCGATCTCCGCCTGCCGGTGCGGGATGTCGGTCAGCCACAGGGCCAGGTCCCCGACGTAGCGCCCCGAGCCGTCGGCGATCACCAGGGCCAGGGCGTGCGGCGGTTCGTCCAGGCTGGTGCGCACCACGCGCTTGGCCAGCTGCTCCTGGGTGTACTCCTCATCCCAGCGCTCCTCCAGCAGGTAGCGGGCCACCGGTTCTTGCGCGTAGACGCGCAGCAGGTCCGCGGCGTCCTCGGCCGAGTGGAATCGCAGTTCCAGCCGTCCGGTGGCCAGGGGGAAGATCGCATCGCTCATGTCTTGACTCTAGACGCAGCCGGCCGGGCGCGGCCACACCCTCCAGCGCCCGAACAGGGGCGCGTTGCCCGTGCTCTGCGCCACAGCCGCGGGTGAAGCCGGGCATGCCGTGCGCGGCCGGCGCAGGCGCCTTTGCCCGGGCCCGATCCGCTGCCGGCGCCGAACCGCGGGCGCCGGACCGGGGCGGAACAACCCCCTGGACCCGCGCTTCGCGGGCCGGGCATGCCGCCCGCTCGAACTGAATCCATCCAAGTCAGACTAATTTTCGCAAAAACGGCGCGAAGGCTGGAAACCGCGGGCCCGCTGCCCCGGACGAGGCCGCACGGGAACCGTGCGCACCGGCCCAGGGGCGTTGCGCAGCGTTCCACGAAGTGCGGTGGCCAGCCGCCGGAGGACCCGCGGCGGCGGGCCGGACGGGCGGTGGCTCACAGTGGACGTTGGTAGCATGGCTGACGCCCTTGGGCGGGACCTGCCGGCCCCGCCCGAGCTTTCGCAACCGGAAGCACACGGCACAGCGCAGCGCTGCCGTCGTGCGGGCTTGACGAAGGACAACGGCGAAGGAACGACAGAGAAGTGAGCACACCCTCTGGCAAACAGCCAACCGGCACCGGCAGCGCACCCCAGCTGCCCCACCACCCCTCCCCAACGGCCCGCACCGCCCTGGCGGCACAGCTGCGCCGCCGCAAATCCATCAACCACATGGTCAGCGAGGCCGCCGACAACGCCGGGCACGGCAAGCTGCGGCGCAGCTTCGGGGTCCTGCAGCTGACGATGATCTCCGTGGGCGCCACCCTGGGCACCGGCATCCTGGTGATCCTGGGCGACGCGGTGCCGATCGCCGGCCCGGCCATCTGGCTCTCCTTCGTGCTGGCCGGTGTCACCGCCCTGCTCTCGGCGGTCAGCTACGCGGAAATGGCCGGCATGGTGCCGGTCTCCGGGTCCAGCTACTCCTACTCCTACGCCACCCTGGGCGAGGGCATCGCCTGGGTGTGCGGCT
>NZ_JAVGCZ010000182.1:0-2381 GCF_052928425.1 Glutamicibacter sp. BSL13 | reverse complement strand
GTCGGCGCTGCTGGCAGCGATCTGCCGGGCCAGCACCCTGGCCAGGGTGGCATAGGGGCTCTCGGGAGTCGGGGCGGGCGACCAGATCCAGGGCGGACGGCCGCGGCCGGCGACGGCGGCGGGCTTGCGCCGCACGTAGCCATCGCGCAACAGCGCCTCCAGCTGGGCGCGCACCGTGTTTTCATGCATGCCGGCAGCTTGGGCCAGCTGCGGGATGCTCAGTGCCTCGTTTGCCTCCTGGAGCAGGTGCAGGATGAGTTCGCGGGAGGGGGAATGCATTCGGCCGGCGCCGCTGCGCCGGTTTTCCCGCGGACTGCGTGGCCGAGTCGTCAATGCTTTCCCCTCACCGTGACGGTCTCCGTTGCCGAAACCGCTATTTTCCACTGAGTTAATTGTAATAAAATAGTGGCGGGCATGCGATGTGGCATCCCCGCCACCTGGCGGATCAGAGTGAAGGAGTCGGTGATGGCCGAGAACATTGAAATCTCAGCAACCCGGGAAGAGGCGCTGAAGCAGACAACGGCAGGCACCTGCGCCTGCGGTGGGCATGACGAGCAGCTGCCGGTCCTGGATGTGCAGACGATTCCGCATGCGGTGCGCCACGCGGCAATTTTTGGCGCCCTGGGTTCACTGCGCAGCGGGTCGGGGCTGGTGCTCAGCGCAACACACAACCCGTTGCCGCTGCTCAGGCAGCTCGATGAGCGCCATCCGGGCGAATTCGAGGTCAGCTACCTGCAGCAGGGCCCGGAGGTTTTCAAGCTCAAGCTGGTGCGCAACTAGCGCCCCCGGGGCGGTCCCGCCAGCGGCTACGTCAGCTGACCTTGGCCGGGTCCCAGGCCGTGGAGCGGGCCGAGTCGATGGTGGCCTGGCCCAGCACCCGGCTGTCCTGGTAGACGACCATGGTCTGGCCCGGGGCCACCCCGCGCATCGGCTCCACCAGCCGGGTCACCAGCTGGCACACCCCATCGGCCTGCTGCTCGACGTGGGCCACCGCCGCCACCGGATCCCCGTGGGCGCGCACCTGGACCATGCAGTCGAACTCGGTGCCGAGCCCAACCTCGCTGATGGGCCGCCCCGCCCAGGAGACGCGGATGCCGCGCAGCTCATCCACGGCCAGCAGCGCCTCGGGGCCAACGATCACCTTGTTGTCCTTGGGCCGGATTTCCAACACGAAACGGGGCTTGCCGTCCGCTGCCGGGCGGCCCAGGCGCAACCCCTTGCGCTGTCCCACGGTGAAGGCCTGGGCGCCGGTGTGCTCGCCCAGTTCGTTGCCGTCCTGGTCCACGATCTTCCCCGGCGTCATTTCGATCCGTTCGGCCAGCCAGCCGCGGGTGTCCCCGTCCGGGATGAAGCAGATGTCGTGGCTGTCGGGCTTGTTCGCCACGGTCAGCCCGCGTTCGGCGGCCTCGGCCCGCACCTGCGCCTTGGACGGGGTCTCCGCCAGCGGGAACATGCAGTGCTCCAGCTGCTGGTGGGTCAGCACGCCCAGCACATAGGACTGGTCCTTGGCCCAGTCCGCCGCGCGGTGCAGTTCTGGGTTGCCGGCCTCATCGCGGATGACCTTGGCATAGTGCCCGGTGCACACCGCGTCGAAGCCCAGCGCCAGCGCCTTTTCCAGCAGTGCGGCAAACTTGATCTTCTCATTGCAGCGCATGCACGGGTTCGGGGTACGTCCGGCCTCGTATTCGCTGATGAAGTCATCGACCACGTCCTCGGCGAAGCGGTCCGAGAAGTCCCAGACGTAGAACGGGATGCCCAACTTGTCGCAGGCGCGCCAGGCGTCCGAAGAGTCCTCGATGGTGCAGCAGCCGCGCGAGCCGGTGCGCAGGGTGCCCGGCATCCGGGACAGGGCCAGGTGCACCCCGACCACGTCGTGCCCGGCCTCGACGGCTCGGGCGGCGGCCACCGCCGAGTCAACGCCGCCGGACATCGCTGCTAAGACCTTCATCGTGTAAATCCTGTTCCCGCAGTATGGATACTGCTCTCGTCGGCCGCCATTCCGGCCTTCTTCGCCCGGGCGTAGGCCTCGGGCAGTGCTTCCAATAGTCTGTCAACGTCGGCCCGGGTGGTGCTATGCCCAAATGTGAAGCGTTGCACACTGCGGGCGCTGCGCGCATCGCGGCCCATGGCCAGCAGCACGTGGGAGGGCTGGGGCACCCCGGCGGTGCAGGCCGAGCCGGTGGAGGAGCAGATGCCCAGCATGTCCAGCACGAACAGCAGCGAGTCCCCCTCGCAGCCGGGGAAGGTGTAGTGCAGGTTTCCCGGCAGCCGGGCCTGGGTGTGCCCGGCATCGGCCGGGCCGTTCAGCTGGGCCTCGGGGATGCTGCGCGAAATCTCGGCGACCGCGTAGTCGCGCAGGCCGGCCAGCCGCTCGTATTCGG
>NZ_JAVGCZ010000181.1:0-2391 GCF_052928425.1 Glutamicibacter sp. BSL13 | reverse complement strand
CGGGACCGCAATGAGCGCAACCAGGACCGCAACCGCCGCAACCGCCGCGGGGACAACGACGAGCCGCAGCTGAGCGAGGACGACGTCCTGCTGCCGATCGCCGGTATCCTGGACGTGCTGGAGAACTACGCGTTCGTGCGCACCTCGGGCTACCTGCCCGGCCCGAACGACGTGTACGTCACCCTGGGCCAGGTCAAGAAGTACAACCTGCGCAAGGGCGACGCGATTGTTGGCGCGATCCGCCAGCCGCGCGAGGGCGAGACCCCCAACCCGCGCCAGAAGTTCAACGCCCTGGTGCAGCTGACGTCCGTGAACGGCAAGAAGCCGGAAGACAACAAGGAGCGCGTCGAGTTCAACAAGCTCGTGCCGCTGTACCCGACCGAGCGCCTGCGCCTGGAAACCGGGGCCAAGCAGATCGGTCCGCGCGTGATCGACCTGGTCGCCCCGATCGGCAAGGGCCAGCGTGGCCTGATCGTCTCCCCGCCCAAGGCCGGCAAGACCCTGATCCTGCAGTCCATCGCGCAGGCGATCACCACCAACAACCCGGAAGTGCACCTGATGATGGTGCTCGTGGACGAACGTCCCGAGGAAGTCACCGACATGCAGCGCACCGTGAAGGGCGAGGTCATCGCCTCGACCTTCGACCGCCCGGCCGATGACCACACCACCGTGGCCGAACTGGCCATCGAGCGCGCCAAGCGCCTGGTGGAGATGGGCATGGACGTGGTCGTGCTGCTGGACTCGATGACCCGCCTGGGCCGCGCCTACAACCTGGCCGCCCCGGCCTCGGGCCGCATCCTCTCCGGTGGCGTGGACTCCGCTGCCCTCTACCCGCCCAAGCGCTTCTTCGGCGCCGCGCGCAACATTGAAAACGGTGGCTCGCTGACCATCCTGGCCACCGCCCTGGTGGAAACCGGGTCGAAGATGGATGAAGTGATCTTCGAGGAGTTCAAGGGCACCGGCAACATGGAGCTGCGCCTTTCCCGCCAGCTGGCCGAGAAGCGCATCTTCCCGGCGGTGGACGTCAACGCGTCCTCCACCCGCCGCGAGGAGTCGCTGCTCTCCGGCGACGAGGTGCGCATCATGTGGCGCCTGCGCCGCATGCTGGCCGGGCTGGACACCCAGCAGGCGCTGGAGCTGCTGACCAAGAAGATCCGGGACACCGAATCCAACGCGGAGTTCCTGATGCTGGTCAACAAGACCACGCCGCAGCACAACTAGCGCGCTTTCCCCGGTGGCGTCCAGGGCGCACGGTCAACCCGTCGCCCGGACGCCACCGGTGCTTTGCCCCTACAATCTCTTGTGAAGGCCCGCTGCCCGCCAGCGCGCCACCGATCCACGCATCGAAAGAAGTTCTGCCACCATGTTCGAATCCGTCAAGACCCTGCTGGAGGAGCACGCCGAGATCCAGGCGCAGCTGTCCGATCCCGCCGTGTACGCCGACCAGGCCCGGGCCCGCAAGCTCGGGCGCCGCTCCGCGCAGCTCAACGGCATCGTGGAGGCCTACAACCGCTGGAAGCAGGCGAGCGAGGACCTGGAGGCAGCCAGGGAAATGGCCGATGAGGACCCGGACTTCGCCGCCGAGGTCGAGGAGCTGACCGCCGCGCTGCCCGAACTGGAGGAGAAGCTGCGCCGGCTGCTGATCCCGCGCGACGAAAACGACTCGCGCAACGTGATCCTTGAGGTCAAGGGCGGGGAAGGCGGGGACGAGGCGGCCCTGTTCGCCGCCGACCTGCTGCGCATGTACACCCGCTTTGCCGAGCACAAGGGCTGGAAGGTCGAAATGATCTCCTACAACGAGTCCGACCTGGGCGGCTACAAGGACGCCCAGGTGGCGATCAAGGGCAGCTCGAACGACCCGGCCGAGGGCGTGTACGCGCACCTGAAGTTCGAGGGCGGGGTGCACCGTGTGCAGCGCGTGCCGGTCACCGAATCCCAGGGCCGCATCCACACCTCCGCCGCCGGCGTACTGGTGTTCCCGGAAGTCGATGAGCCCGAGGAAATCGACATCCACCAGAACGACCTGAAGATCGACGTGTACCGTTCCTCCGGCCCCGGCGGGCAGAGCGTGAACACCACCGACTCGGCCGTGCGCATCACCCACCTGCCCACCGGCATCGTGGTGGCCATGCAGAACGAGAAGTCCCAGATCCAGAACCGGGAAGCGGCCATGCGCGTGCTGCGCTCGCGCCTGCTGGCCCACCAGCAGGAGCAGCTGGACGCGGAGAACTCCGCCCAGCGCGCCTCCCAGGTGCGCACCATGGACCGCTCCGAGCGCATCCGCACCTACAACTTCCCGGAAAACCGGATCGCCGACCACCGCACCGGCTACAAGGCCTACGACCTGGACGCGGTCATGGACGGGGACCTGGGCCCGGTGATCGATTCGTG
>NZ_JAVGCZ010000180.1:0-2440 GCF_052928425.1 Glutamicibacter sp. BSL13 | reverse complement strand
TGGGCATCGACCACGTGCTGGTGCGCGGGGTGGAGCCGGCCGGCCTGGAACGCGTGGAGGCCGGGGATTCTGACCACCTGGGGCTGGTTTCCACCCTGGATGTGTCCGCCCCCTAGCGCCCGAATCCGTTGGCGGCGCGGCGGGCGCGCCTAGCGCAGCCCGGTCTGGCGCAGCGTGATATTGATCCGTCCGCTGCTGATCCCGCACCCGGCCGGGGCGGTGTGCGGGTGGATCTTGGTCACCGCGTGGTAGGCGAAGCGGGCCGGGCCCTGGAAAACGAACAGGTCCCCGGAGGCCAAGCGCAGATCCTGGTACGGCTGGTTGCGGTGCTCGTTGTTGCCCAGCCGGAAGGTGGCGCTGTCCCCGATGGACAGGGACACCACCGGCGCGTTGACCGCCTCCTCCCGGTCCTGGTGCATGCCCATGGTCGCGTTCACGTCGTAGTAGTTCACGATGGCCGCATCCGGGTGGTAATCCCGTGCCTGCCGCGGATCCCCGGTGGCCGCCTGCACCGCGCTGCGGCCCAGATCCACCAGCCACTGCGGCATCGGTGCCACCGGCGCCCCGTTGACGTCATCGGCGGTGCGCGAATAGCGGTTCGGGCTCCAGTGCCAGCCCAGGCAGACGGTCTGCACGCTCATCGGGTGCCCGGCAACCACCGTTGAGTGCGGCGGCACCGGGCCCTGGCCCCATTCGAAGAAGCGCTGGGTGATCCACTGCTGCGCGGCCGGCCTTAGCCACCCGGGCAGGTGGTGTGCCCCGGGCCGGGGACTGTGCGGGTGCCGCGGCAGGGCACTGTCGTCAAAGAGCGCGTCCATGCCTCCACCCTGCCCGCTGCCACCCCGCCCGGGCAAGCCGCGGCCCCGGGCCGGCGCCCTGCTGCCCGGGGCTACTGCCCCAGCTGTTCGGCCAGGCGCCGTTCGGTGGCGGCCCGAGCGTTTTGACCCAGCGCGTCCAGCGAATCGGCCAGCCGGTGACGCAGAGTCTGCTCGGCACCGGGTTCACCGATCTCGCGTTCCAGGCTTTGTTCGAAGAGCATCACCGCCTCCTGGTGGCGCTCGTCCAGGGCCAGGTAGCTGGCCGCGGCCCCGATCGCCTGGGCGGCCGAGGATTCCTGCCCCAGGTCCTCGAAGTGGTTGGCGGCCTGCAGCATCAGGCTCACCGCCTGGGCGAAGTCCTGCTCCCCGCCGGCGTACTGGGCGTGGCGCACCAGGATCTGGGCGAGCAGCGCCTCCTGCCGGTGTTCGGCGGCCAGCTCGGCGGCCTGGCGGTAGCTTTGCTCCGCGGCGCCGGTGCCGGCGGCCTCCTGCACCGCGGCCTGCAGCATCAGCACGTTCAGCAGCACGGCGATCCCGTGTTCCTCGCTCAGCGACTGGGCCAGGGCGACCAGCCGCGTGCTCAGCTGCTCGGCCTGCTCGTGCTCCCCGAACATCAGATGCGCGTTGGCCAGCTGCTCCCCGGCCTGCAGTTCGCGCAGCCCCTCACCGGTGGCGGCGAAGATCGCCAGCGCCTGCCGCCAGTGCCCGGCCGCTTCCGGCAGCTGCTCGCTCATCGCGTAGCCCTGGGCCAGCAGGTCGTGCACCTCCCCCAGTTCCCGCTCGCCGAGCACCTGGTGCCCGTTTTCCAGGGCCTGCTGCAGGTAGTCGATCGCCTCATAGGGTTCCTCGGCCTGCACGTGCAGCTGGGCCAGGCGGAAGAGGAACGCGAAGCGCTGCGGGTCCTCGGCCCGGGTGGCCTGCCCCAGCCCCAGGCGCAGCCGCTCCCGGGCGGCCTCCGGCTCCCCCAGCTCCAGCAGCAGTTCGGCGCTGAAGTCCGCGGCGCTGATCGCCCGCTGCCGGTCCGTGTAGCCCAGGAAGACCTCCAGGGCGGCGTCGGTGTACTCCAGCGCCAGTTGGGCCTGGCCGTCCCCGGAGGCCAGCTGCCCCATGAAGTTGCGCACCTGGGCCAGCGAGTTCGCGGTGGGGTTGTATTTGCGCCAGGCGCGGATCAGCGGCTCCAGTTCCTGCGGTTCGGCCTCCGCCGAGGCCAGGATGATGCGGATGGAGTACAGGTTGTGCAGCAGCGCGTCGCGCACGTCGTCGGCCGGCATCCGCGCGATCAGCTCCAGCGCCGCCCGGTGCGTGGTCCCGGCCAGGGTGGCGGCCTGCTCGAAATCGTCGTGGCGCATCAGCGCGTGGGCCAGCCAGGTGCCGGTGTACACCCTGACCAGCCGGTCCGGGCTGCCGGCGGCGTGCAGCCGGGCCAGGGCGTGCAGTTGTTCGGTGGACCCGTCCACATGCAGTTCCAGTCCCTCGCCCTCCAGCAGCTGGGCCAGGGCCCGGTGCCCGGCCGCGCCCAGGGCCCGGCAGTAGGCGTCCAGGTGTTCGCGGGCGCTGACCTCGTTGCCCGAACCCAGTTCCAGGACCATCAGCAGCTGGTGCAGCCCGGCGGCCACGTCGGC
>NZ_JAVGCZ010000179.1:0-2673 GCF_052928425.1 Glutamicibacter sp. BSL13 | reverse complement strand
GCCGCATCCCGCGGCGCAGCTGGATCCGGCGCACGGGGTGAAACGCACCGTGCTCGAACACCTCCAGCCGCGCCCCGTCCTCAGCGTGCAGCATGATGCGCTGGGCATCGACCTGCACGCTGGCATGGCGGCGCGAGACGGCCGGGTCATCGAGCCACAGCGGGGCGCAGCGCCCCACCTGATGCCGCCCGGGGCGCAGCACCAGCCGGGCCCCGGCGTTCGGCCCCTGCGGCACGTAGAGCTGCAGCCCGCCGCCGGCCCGGCGCCCGGGATCCGCCGACGCACCACCGCCGGGCAGGTCGCTGAGCAGCAACCGGGCATCGCGCGGCAGCGGCCCGAGCTCCTCCAGCGCCCGCGCCCCGCAGTACCAGCGTGGCACATCGAACTGGGTGTCCAGCACCTCCTGCACCCCCGCCCCGTCCAGGGTGCCCTCCGCCTGCAGCATGAACTGCCGCGGCCGGGCGAACGCCGCGGCGCACAACAACAGCTCCACCGGCCCACCGCCTTCCCCTAGTTCCCCTCGTCTTTCACCGCCGGGCGTGCCGCCGGCACGCCCATCAACCCACGCGCTGAGCTGTGCGCTTGGCGCGGCGCGCGCGAATGTGGACAGCGCGGGGCACCACGGGTTTGTCCACACTCTTTGGCGCACCCCTTGAAAGCCGTGCGCGGCGCCGATAGCATGCGTGATCAATGGATCACAGGTGGGGCTGTGCTGGGGCTGGCCGACACCTTGCTGCGTTGGTTGCAGCCCGGCATCGGTGCCAGGCGGCCGACGGTACCCCGGCCACGGGAGGCGCAAGAGTACCGTTGGGCGAAAGGACCCGGCCGTGGAAGCCCTGTCAGTCGTTGAGGACGAGGTCCGTGAGCTGGTGCGCCGCCAGGGCCTGGACCCGGCCACCGAGCCGCACCGCATCCGCGCCCTGATCGATGAGGTGGTGCGGGATTACGATGAGCGGGCCCTGCTCGGGGCGGTGCCGCAGCTGGGGGAGCTGGAGGCGGCCAAGCGCAGCGTTTTTGACAATGTGGCCGGGTTCGGCCCGCTGCAGCCGCTGCTGGATGACCCCGGCATCGAGGAAATCTGGGTCAACGCCCCGCACCAGGTGTTCTGCGCCCGCGGCGGGCGCAGCGAGCTGACCGGGATCCGGCTGGACGCCGGGCAGATCGCCGCACTGGTCGAACGGATGCTCAAGGCATCCGGGCGGCGCCTGGACCTGTCGCAGCCGTTCGTCGACTGCCAGCTGCCGGACGGGTCGCGGCTGCACGTGGTGATCCCGGACATCACCCGAGAGCACTGGGCGGTGAACATCCGCAAGTTCATCGCCCGCGCCGCGCGGCTCGATGACCTGGTCGAACTGGGTTCACTGAGTGAAGACGCGGCGTTCTACCTTTCCTGCGCGATCGGGGCGGGCATGAACGTGATCGTCACCGGCCCCACCCAGGCCGGGAAGACCACCATGCTCAACTGCCTCTCCTCGGCGATCGGCCCGCGCGAACGGGTCATCACCATTGAGGAGATCTTCGAACTGAACTTCGCGCTGCGTGACCAGGTGGCGATGCAGACCCGCCTTGCGAACCTGGAGGGCACCGGGGAGATCACCATGCGCCGACTGGTCAAGGAGGCGCTGCGCATGCGCCCCGAGCGCATCATCGTCGGGGAGGTGCGCGAGGCCGAGGCGCTGGATCTGCTGATCGCGCTGAACTCGGGCATCGCGGGCCTGTGCACCCTGCATGCCAACTCGGCGCGCGACGCGATCATCAAAATGTGCACGCTGCCGCTGCTGGCCGGGCCGAACATCACCAGCGACTTCGTGGTGAAAACCGTGGCGACCTGCGTGGACGTGGTGGTGCACTGCACCCGCGACGGGCAGGGCCAGCGCTTCGTGGAGGAGATCCTGGCGGTGCCCGGACGGGTGGAGGACGGGCAGATCGAAACCTCCACGCTCTTTGAGCGCACCTCGGGCCAGCTGCGCGCGGCCGCCGGGGCGGACTGGGCGCACCAGAAGTTCCAGATCGCCGGGGTCAACATGGCCGAACTGATGGGGGAGCGGCTATGAGCCTGCTGCTGGGGGTGCTGCTGGGCGTGGGCGCGGCGCTGATTCTCGACTGGCTGCTCTACGAGCCGTGGGTGCGCCGGCGCAAACCGCGTGCCCGCATCCAGGGCGCGCTGCTGCAGGCCGGAATCGCCACCGTGCGCCCCTCCCGCTTCGTGCTCGTGTGCCTGTGCACCGGGTTCTGTGCCGGGCTGCTGATCCTGGCGCTGACCGGCTCCTTCCTGTTCGGCGCGCTCTTTGGCGGGTTCGGGCTGCTGGCCCCGTGGGTGTACCTGCGCTACCAGGCGGCCAAACGGCGCGCGGCGCTGCGGGAGCAGTGGCCGGAAGTCGTCGATCACCTGCGCTCGGCGGTGCGCGCCGGGCTTTCGCTGCCCGAGTCGCTCAGCCAGCTGGCCGAGGTCGGCCCCGAGACGCTGCGCCCGGCCTTCCGCGACTTCTCCCTGGACTACCGGGCCACCGCCAGGTTCTCCACCGCGCTGGAGCACCTGGGCGAACGCCTGGCCGACCCGGTGGCGGACAAGATCCTGACCACCCTGAGCATCACCCGGGAGGTCGGCGGCACCGAACTGGGCCAGACCCTGGGCACGCTGGCCGCGTTCCTGCGCGACGATGTCAAGACCCG
>NZ_JAVGCZ010000178.1:0-2674 GCF_052928425.1 Glutamicibacter sp. BSL13 | reverse complement strand
ACTGTTAAATCAGCGTTTCGGGTACCGCAAGTCCACGTAACTGGTACCGCTGTTCCACGATAGGGTACTGGCCATTGCCTGCGTTGATCGTTCGCGGATGACGGCCAGCACCCCGACCGCTCCACTGGCGACCGGTATCGTGGTCCATGGAGCGGCTACTGGTTTACTCCCAGTGCTCTCCGGTTTGGCGTTGGATGTTGTTCCGCTCCCGCCGCATGTCAACCGTTCCCAAATTGATCCGACGAGAGTTATTCGCCAACCGATTCACGATCGAGTCAGCCGCGACTCGGTCGTGAATCATCTGCACCCAGTACTCCGGCCCGGACTGCGCCAGCACCATGGTCGCCACCCGCCGGTCCCGGTCGGCAAGCACCGTGAACAGGTCATTAGTGGCCCGAGGATCAACGCCGACGGTCAGGAAGTCATCCAGGATCAGCAAATCCACCTCTGTCAACTGATTCAACAGATTCCTGTGGGCGATGTGATCGTCATGGACCGTGAGCAGCTCCAGCGCCAGTTGATCCATCCTCCAGTACCGCACGCTGTATTCGTTATGGCAGGCCGCCACCCCGATCGCGCACCCCAGATGGGTTTTGCCCGATCCCGCAGCGCCGGTGATCAGCACGTTGACCGAGTCCCTGCTCCAGTCGTTGCGGGCATACCTGCTCATCCTGACAGGGTTCAGCCCCTCGCGTGATGCGCGGTAGTCCAGTTCCTCGATGGCCGCCTCGGCAATGGGAAACCTGGCCTGGGCGATCAGCTTCTGGATCCGCTTGTCCCTGCGCTCTTCCAGCGCCTGATCGACCGCCTGGAGGAACAGCGTTTCGGGATCCACCTGCTCGTTGGCCTCATCGGCCAGAATCCCTTCAAAGACCGTGGCCACCGAGGTGATACGCAGGGCGCGGAACTTCTCATAGTCCTGCGGGCTGAAAATGCTCACAACGAGTCCTCCTGCCCGCCGGGCTGCTGGTAGTAGGAGCCGTCCCGGACATACACCTGCCCGGTACTCACGGCGCCGGCAGGTTTGCTGGTGTTCACCGAGGCCTTGCGCGGCACCGGAGCCTGGGCGTCGGTTTTCAGCCCACCCATGACGCGTTTGATCGTGGTGTAGGTCGGGACCATGTTCAGATTCAGCACCTGCTGGCAGGCCGCTTCCAGCCGGGCCTTGTTATTCCTGCCCAGCGAGTCCAGGATGTTCTGGCAGTCCAGGTAGCCCTGTGCCTCGATCCTACGCCGCTCAAGCACCAGGGTGATTACCTGCATGGTCGCCGGACCAAAGCTGCGGGCCTTGTCCAGGAACCACTGCGCCGACCACAAATCACCCAGCTTCTGGTGCTGCGGAGGCACATGCGCGTCCAGGGTCGAGTACTGGCCCTTGCGTCCGTGCCTGCGCACGTGCTCGCACACCACCTGGTTGCCGTCAAACACGGTGACCAGCAGATCGGTGATCCTGGCCTTCACTGTCCGTCCGGCCAGCTGGTAGGGCACCGAATAATGCTGGTAATCGGCGCTGATGTGATAATTCCTGCCGACCTTGGCCTGCTTCCACACCACGGCGCCGAACCGTTGCGCCGGCAACGCGCCCAGCATCCCGGCCTCCTCGCCGGTGAAGATCTCCCGTTTGCTCTGCCCCCAGGGATTGCGCAGCTCATTGATCACCTCGCGCTGCACCGCGACCGCCTCATTCAACTCATCGATCGTGGACCAACGCTCACCGGCCAGCACCCCGATCACCCGGGTGTTCACCGTACGCACCGCGCGCTCGGTCGCGGCCTTGTCCTTGGCCTTGCGCACCCGGGCCGGAACAATCGCCGTGGCATAGTGCTCCGCGAACTGCTCGTACCGTTCGGTGAGCACCCGCTGCGTCTGCCCTTGCCGAGGCCGATAGGTCGCGGTCCGGGCATTATCCGGGATGATGATCTGCGGAACCCCGCCGAAATACTCCAAAGCCTGGACATGCAGGTCAATCCACGAGTCCATCTTCATGGACAAGGAAGCCTTAACGAACACCATCCCCGAGTAGGGCAGCACCGCGGAAAACAGGTAGGCCTTGTGCTGCCGCCCGCTGAGCGCGTCGGTCACCGGTAAGGTCTGCCCGGCCCAGTCCACCTGCATCGCCTTGCCCGGCTCGTGATGAATCGTCGCGGCCAGGTCGTTGGCCTGCACGAAGCGGGCATACAGCCCGGCATACGCGGCGTACTGGTACTTCCGCCCCGGCGTGGTGCCGACGACGTAGGATTCCCACGCTTGGGTGATGGTGTAGTTCCGATCGGCCTTCATCCGCTGGTGCACCGCTTCGAAATCAGGCTGGATGAACTGCTCGCTGCGCCGTGCCCGCCCATCGGGGAACCACTGACCCAGTTGCTCCAGGCTCACTGCCCGGACCTGGTCCAGCGTCCTGATCTGCTCCGCGTCCATGCGCTTGCTCACCGCGGCAACCATGCGCCGAGAACACTCCAGCTCGGCCACGATCTGCTCGTAGCTGCGTCCCTTGACCAGCAGACGCATGATGGCAATATGCTTCGCCACCGTTCCTCCTTCACAGGATCAACGCGCATCACCGATTGTGATACGTCATTGTCCACAGGAGCACAGAATCGTCGGCAGTTCCCCATACATGGAAAAGCAGTACCAGTTACGTGGACATGCGGTACCCAAAACGGCTATTTAACAA
>NZ_JAVGCZ010000177.1:0-2754 GCF_052928425.1 Glutamicibacter sp. BSL13 | reverse complement strand
CTTCTTGCCGAATAGGGCGAAATGGTACCTCTATTCCAGCTACCTGGTACCGACGTCTTCCGCCTACCAGGTACCACCATTCCGGCTTGTTGGTACCGCCTTCACGCATCGGCATCGTTCTGGGACCCCCGTCATCGGGGTCCCAGAACGATATTATGAAACCATCAGGCTCCGAAGATTTTCAAGGATCCAGGAATGCTCAGGCCTTCGAAACCTATTCCCAGAAGTCCTTGGATTTTCGGTCCTGATCTCCAAGCTGCTTACGCATGTCCAACGCACCAAGCGGCAGCCACCGGGTATTCGTGGCTAACCGGTTCACGATGGAATCCCCGGCAATCTTGTCCGGAATCACCGTGACCCAATATTCCGGATCCGTCTGTGAAACGATGATCGTCGGCAACGTGTATTCACGGTCCGAAAGGACCGCGAACAACTCGCTGGCGCCTTGCTGATCGATACCCACGGTAAGGAAGTCGTCAATGATCAACACATCGACGGTACGCAGCTTGACCAACAACCGCTGATAGTCCCGGGTATCTTCCCGTGCCAGTCGGAAATCCCGGATCAGATCATCCATCCGACGATAGAACACCGTGTGCTCGGTGTGGCACGCGGCCACGCCGATCGCGCACGCCAGGTATGTCTTGCCACCACCGGTGGGTGAAATGATGAGCAGGTTCTTCGGATCCGTACGCCATTCATGCGTCATGTATCGGCGCATCCGGATCTCATCAATCTTCCGTCCGGGAAGATAATGGATCTGGGCAATCGACGCGCTTGGCAACGGAAACCCCGCTTGAGAAACCAACTTATCGATCCGCCGGCCCCGGCGGGTATCGACCGCATGGTCGACAGCCTGCATGAACACCTCTTCCGGAGTCAGCCGTTCATTGGCCTGCTCGCCGGTCAGCTCGAAGAACTTCTGCGCGAAAGCCGTCAACCGCAGGTCCTTGAGCTTCTGCTGATCCGCGTCGCTGAGCATTACTGGCCACCTCCCATCGAGTAATGTCCGGGCGCTCGGACGAATCGACCAGTCCGCTCCGACTCCGAGGACAAGTCCTTGACCGTTTCAGGAACCGGGACCGCAGGGCGAGCTTGGTTCTTCTCTTCGTGCGCCATCACCGCGATGATCCGCTTCAACCCGCTGTATGAGGAATACCCTCCCCGCTCCAGCAAATACTTGCAGGCCGGCTCCAGCAAGCTGCGGTGCTTCATCCCGAGCCCCTTGACGATGTTGCGGCATTCGACGAATGCCTGCGCTTCAACGGCAGCGCGATCCAACACCGCGGTGATGACTTCAACGGTGGCCGGGCCGAAGGACTGGGCATGCGCGATGAACCAGTCCCGGCTCCAGAGCCCGGAAACATCTTTGTGCTGCGAAGGTATGTGGGCGTCTAGCGTGGAATGCTGGCCGCGGCGCCCCACCAGCCGCGGATGCTCGGCTACGACTGTAGCCCCGTCGATCACCGTCACCCTGGTTTGAGTCAACCGCGTGCTCAAGGTACGGCCGACGAGCTGATACGGAACCGAGTAATACTGGTAGTCGCAATTCACGTGATAGTTCGGGCCCACCTTCAGCTGCTTGTATTCCACCTGTTCGAACCGGTGGGACGGCAACGGCTTGAGCAGGCCCGCTTCGGAACTGGCGAACAACTCGGCCCGGCTGATTCCGTTGGTGCGGTGCACCTTGGAATTGACCTGCTCCAGCCTGTCGCTCACGGCCTCATTGAGCTGCTCAAAGCTTTCGAATTCCGTATCGGCCAAATACCCCAGGACCATCGTTTCGATGACCTGCACCATCCGCTCAACATGGGCCTTGTCGCGAGGTTTGCCCGGCCGCGCCGGCACGATCGCCGTCCCGTAGTGCTCCGCCAAGGCCGCATAGGACTTCGTCACCACCACTTCCCGGGCATCGCCCTTGGCACCTTTGCGGCGGTTCTGCCGGTAGTGCGTAGCGGTCTTCGCATTATCCGGGACGATCATCTGCGGAGCCCCGCCGAAGAACTCCAGCGCTTCAACATGCGCATGGTTCCACGCGTCCTGCCGCATGTTCGAGTAGGCCCGGGTGAACACCATGGCCGAAAACGGCAACGAGGCAACGAAGAAGTACGCTTTGAACTGCTCCCCGGTCACTGCATCCACCACGAACAAAGTGGGACCGGCCCAATCAACGAACATGGCTTTGCCCGATTCGTGCTGCAGCGTGGCCACCAAATCATGCGTGCGTGCATACTCGTGGAACCGCGAGCAAAACTGCGAATAACCGTATTTCTTCAGCCCGTCACCGAGGTCCGTGTATTTCACCCAGGCCTGTTGCAACGTGAAGAACCGGTTGCGTTGCAGTTGCTCGGCAACAAGGGCGAAGTCCGGCTCGGAATAGTTGGAGCTGATGACTTTGCGCTTGTCCGGGAAGATCTCGGCTAACTTGGCCGCCGTGATGCTGCCGAGGTTCTGCGCCGTGATCTGGTGGGTGTCGATGGCTTTCTTAGCTGTTGAAATATCTCGTCGCGAACAGTTCACGGACGCGGTGATTTCCGCGTAGGTGCGCCCGTCGAAAATCATCTGCATGATGCGCAGGTAATCCATTGTCAAGGATTCTCCTTGGGTCAGGGATACTCCCTGGAACCATGAACGGTTCTCGTTGGGGAATATCCATGACTAGGAAATCAGCGGCAGATGACCGGCAGTACCATGTTCGCGGAACAGCGGTACCCAGTTGCAAGAACAGGAGTACCTTCAAACCCTATTCTGCAC
>NZ_JAVGCZ010000176.1:0-2909 GCF_052928425.1 Glutamicibacter sp. BSL13 | reverse complement strand
CGCCGACGAGTCCCAGGCCAAGGTGCTGGACTACGTGGCCGCCGGGGAATCGGTGAGCGTGAACGCCGCCGCCGGTACCGGGGCCACCCAGACCGCCCTGAACGCGGCCGCCGTGCTCGCTGCCCAGGGCAAGCGCGTGCTGGTGATCGCCGAACAGCGTTCGGCCGCCGAGGAATTCGTCACCCGCTTCAACGAGAAGCTGGACGCCGCCAGCCTGCTGCTGGGCCCGAACGAGGACCCGGATGCGCTGCGCCGGCAGCTGACCCGCGCCATCCTGCGCAACGAGAAGGCCACCGAACCGCACCAGCAGAAGCTCTTCGCCAAGCTGCGCGAACACCGCACCGCCCTGCAGGAGCACGTCAAGTCCCTGCACACGGTGCGCAGCCGCTGGGGGTGCTCGCCCTACCAGGCGATGCAGGAGCTGGCCCGGCTTTCCGCGCTGGAGCCGGCCCCGTCCACCACGGTGCGCCTGAAGCGTTCGGTGCTGGACTCCATGGGCCAGCGCGGCCACGTCGCCGCGCAGCTCAAGCGCGCCGCCCAGCTTGGTGCGTTCAGCAAGGAGCACACCTCCAGCCCCTGGCACGGGGCGCCGCTGCGCAACCAGGAGCAGACCGAACAGGCCCTGGCCCTGGCCTCGGGGCTGGGCCGGGACCTGCCGATCCTGCACGAGCACATGGTGGAGGTCGCCCAGAAGTCCCAGATCCGCCTGGAGGAGACCTACGACAAGTGGGGGGACCAGCTGGCCCTGCTGGTGGCCGTGCGCGGCTCGCTGGACAAGTTCGAGCCGGACATCTTCGAAGGCGACATCGATGACCTGATCGCCGCGACCGCCTCCAGCCAGTGGCGGCGCGAGCACGGGGTGGAGATGGGCTCCATTGTCCGCTCCCGGCTGCGAAAGATCGCCAAGGAATACGTGCGTCCCGGCATGCACGTGCCGGACCTGCAGTCCGCCCTGCAGGCAATCAGCGAACAGCGTGAGGCCTGGCGCGTCTACGCCACCAGCCAGCGCAACCCGCAGGTGCCCGGCGGGCTGCTGGACGTGGAGGCCGGCTACCATGACGCCGGCTCCCGCATCGACTCGCTGGCCGGGATGCTGCCCACCCGGTTGGGCACCCGACTGCGCGAAATGCCGGTCAAGGAGCTGATGAACACCATCGCCAGGCTGGTGGACCGCGCCGATGACCTGAAGGAACTGCCCGAACGCACCATCATCTCCGAACAGCTGGCCGAGGCCGGGCTGGGGGATTTGCTCGCCGACTTCGCCGAGCGTGAGATCGACGCGGACGAGGTCGACGCCGAACTGGAGTTGGCCTGGTGGCAGTCCGCCCTGGAGGCGATGATCTCCGGGGATGACTTCCTGGCCATGAACGACGGCGCGAAGCTGGAGAAGATCGAGGCCGACTACCGCCTGGCCGACGGCGCGCACATCGCCGCCGGACCCGAACGGATCCGCTGGGCGCTGGCCAAGAACTGGAAGGGCGCCCTGGCCGACCACCGTGCCGGGGGCCGCGAACTGCGCGCCATGCTCAAGGACGGCACCCCCTCGGTGTCCGGCCTGCTGGCGCTGGGCGCCCCGCTGGCCAACTCGCTGACCCCGGTTTGGGTGGCCGCCCCGCTGCTGCTGGGCACCGCGCTGCCAGAGGAGGCCGACTTTGACGCGGTGATCCTGCTGGAGGCCAACTACCTGACCCTGCGTGAGGTGCTGGACGCGATCCGCCGCTCCAGCCAGGTCATCGCCGTGGGCGACACCATGCTCGGCGGACCCAAGCCGTTCGAGGTGTCGGTGGACCCCACCGCCCGGGTCGCCGAACGCGGCACCGAAATCTCCGCGCTGCAGGCGCTGAACCAGGTGCTGGTCACCCAGACCCTGTCCACCGTCTACCGCGGCATCGACGAAGGCCTGGTCGAACAGCTCTCCCACGCCTACTACCAGGACAAGCTCTCCCGGCTGCCCGGGGCCAGCTCGCTGTCCTACACCGCCCCGCGACTGTCCAGCTACTATGTGCCGGACGCCACCGGGACGCTGTCCAGCTCCGAGGAGGGCGTGCAGACCACGGCGGCGGAAGTCGCCGCGGTGGTGGACCTGGTGTTCAGCCACTTCCGGCGCAACGGCCACGAGTCGCTGGCGGTCATTGCCTCCAACCGGGTGCACGCCGCCGCGATCGCCGAGGCGATCCGGGTGCAGCTGCCCAACCACCGCTACGCGATGGAGCACTTCCGGGCCAGCCACGAACCGTTCGTGGTCACCACCATGGACCGGCTGATCGGGCTGCGCCGTGACGCGGTGATCTTCGCCTGGGGTTATGGACGCACCCCGCACGGCAAGGCGCTGCACGAATTTGGTGCGCTCTCCCGCAGCGACGGCGATTCGCTGTTCGTTGCGGCGATGACCCGGGCGCGCAAGCGCATGGTCCTGGTCTCCGGGCTGCTGCCCGAGGACGTGGAGCTGAACCGCGTGTACCGTGGGGCCAAGCAGTTCTTCGAGCTCTTCGGCCGGGTGCACGCCGGGGACTCCGGGGTGAGCACCAACCGCTCGCTGCGCCACGACCCGCTGGTGGCCGACCTGGCCAAGCGGCTGCGTGAACGCGGCGCCATCGTCACCGAGGACTACCGCGGGGTGCTGGACTTGTCCGCCCATGTGCTGGAAACCGAGTCCGGGCAGATCCCGCCGCTGGCCGTGGTGTACGACGGCACCGAACACTACAGCCACCTGACGGTGCGCGAGCGCAGCCGGCTGCGTCCCGACTTCTTCGAGACGAACGGCTGGCGGTACGTGCCGCTGTGGACCATTGACGTGTTCACCGACCCGACCTCGGTCGCCGACAGGCTGGCCGCCTACCTGAACCTGGCCAAGCCCAGCACCCAGGAGCCGGACGAGCCGCGCGCCAAGCTTTCGGTCGCCAAGCCGG
>NZ_JAVGCZ010000175.1:0-2943 GCF_052928425.1 Glutamicibacter sp. BSL13 | reverse complement strand
CCCCGCCGGGTCCGCCAGCGGTGCGGTCAGTGAGCAGCCGCTGCTGACCGGGCTGGCCCTGCCGGCCGACACCATTGAGGCGCCGGCCCAGGCCGCCGCGCAGTCCGCTGCCGCACAGCAGCCGGTTGTGCAGTCGTCCGCGCCGGCCGCCCCACAGAGTTCCACGAAGCCAAAGCGCCGCAGCCGCCGGGCCACCTCGGCCCAGGGGGATGCGAACGCGGAGGTTGTCGTGAGCGAAGTAGCCACTGCCCAGGGCAACCGGGTGCAGATGGATACGTCCAGTAAGCCAAGCGAAACTCCCGCCGAGCCGGCCGCCAAGCCGGTCATGCTCGGGGTCGGGGTTCCGGTACGCGAACTGAAATGATGATCCTGATCACGCAGGGCGCGCCGGGGCGGGTTTTCATTTGCCCCGGCACGCTTTCCTAGCGTAATCTGGTTCATCGGTGCTAAACGCCAAGATCACGGTTTTGTCCGCTCGGCGTCACGGCACAAGCGCATGAGATCCCCAGGTCGTTCCGCTGTATAAGGAATACGGGTTGATTTCTGCGCCGTAAGACAATGAAACGTCGAGTAGAAGTGAGTACCCACGTGGTGTACGCAATTGTCCGCGCTGGCGGCCACCAGGAAAAGGTTTCCGTTGGAGACCTCATTACCGTTGACCGTCTTCAGGCTGCCGAAGGCAGCTCCATTGAGCTTCCGGCCCTGCTGCTGGTGGATGGCGAGAAGGTAACTTCCGCTGCTGCCGATCTGGCCAAGGTCAAGGTCACCGCCGAGGTCGTTGAGAACCTCCGCGGTCCGAAGATCGTCATCCAGAAGTACAAGAACAAGACCGGTTACAAGAAGCGCCAGGGCTTCCGTGCCGCCTTGACCAAGGTCAAGGTCACCTCGATCGCCTAATTTCTGGCGTATCGTAGAGATCAAGAAAATTTGTAGCGAAAGAGGTTTAAGCTATGGCAAGTAAGAAAGGTGCGAGCTCGACCAAGAATGGTCGCGACTCCAACCCGCAGTTCCTGGGTGTAAAGCGCTTCGGCGGCCAGGAAGTCAACGCCGGCGAGATCATCGTGCGCCAGCGTGGCACCCACTTCCACCCGGGCAACGGTGTGGGACGTGGCAAGGACGACACCCTGTTCGCCCTGACCGCCGGTGCGGTTGAGTTCGGCACCCGTCGTGGTCGCCGCGTGGTGAACATCGTTTCTGCCGCCTAGTTCTAGGCACCAGGCAAAACTTTTTAGTACGCCAAGGGGTGGGTCGGATTACCGGCCCACCCCTTGCGTGCGTTTCGCTAAACTTAATGGCGAGTGTCTTTTGCACCGCCAGAACCAAGGAGAAGAACCCCCGTGGCTTCATTCGTTGACCGCGTCACCCTGCATGCCACCGCCGGAAACGGCGGACATGGGTGCGTGTCCATCCGACGCGAGAAATTCAAGCCCCTCGGCGGCCCCGACGGCGGCAACGGAGGCAACGGCGGCGACATCATCCTCGAAGTCTCCCCACAGGTCACCACGCTGCTGGACTACCACCACCTGCCGCACCGCAAGGCCAGCAACGGCGAACCCGGCAAGGGCGGGCTGCGCCCGGGCAAGCAGGGCGTGGACCTGGTGCTGCCGGTCCCGGCCGGCACCGTGGTGAAGAACCGTGCCGGGGACATCCTGGCCGACCTGATCAACCCGGGGGACCGCTACCTGGCGGCCGCCGGCGGGCAGGGCGGACTGGGCAACGCCGCCATCGCCTCGGACAAGCGCAAGGCCCCGGGCTTCGCGCTGCTGGGCATCCCCGGCCAGGAGCAGGACGTGGTCCTGGAGCTGAAGTCCGTGGCGGACATCGCCCTGGTCGGCTACCCCTCGGCCGGCAAGTCCTCGCTGATCGCCGCGCTGTCCGCGGCGCGTCCGAAGATCGCCGACTACCCGTTCACCACCCTGGTGCCGAACCTGGGCGTGGTGCAGGCCGGGGAAGTGCGCTACACCGTGGCCGACGTGCCCGGGCTGATCCCCGGCGCCTCCGAGGGCAAGGGGCTGGGCCACGAGTTCCTGCGCCACGTTGAGCGCTGCGCCGCGATCGTGCACGTGCTGGACTGCGCGTCCCTGGAATCCGAGCGCGACCCGATCACCGACCTGGAGGTCATCGAGGCCGAACTGGCCGCCTACGAGGTCGACTCCTCCTACGCCGGGACCGACGGGACCATCATCCCGCTCAGCGAACGCCCCAAGCTGGTGGCGCTGAACAAGGTCGACATGCCCGACGGGCAGGACATGGCCGAATTCGTGCGCCCCGAACTGGAAAAGCGCGGCTACCGGGTGTTCGAGGTCTCGGCCCTGTCGCGTAACGGATTGCGCGAACTGTCCTTCGCCATGGCTGAATTGGTGGAGCAGGAGCGCGCCAAGCTGGAGCACGCTGCCCCCGTGGTGGAGGTGCCGGTGGTTCGCCCGCGCTCGGTGAACCGCCAGGAATTCACGATCCGCCGCGAGGAGCAGAACCTGGAACCGCTGTGGCGGGTCATCGGGGAGAAGCCCGAACGCTGGATCCTGCAGACCGACTTCTCCAACGACGAGGCCGTGGGCTACCTGGCCGACCGGCTGAACCGGCTGGGCGTGGAGGACGCACTGTTCAAGTCCGGGGCCCGCCCCGGGGACGCGGTGGTCATCGGCGCCGAGGACAACGCGGTCGTCTTTGACTGGGAGCCGACCATGGCCGCCGGGGCCGAGCTGCTGGGCGGTTCGCGCCGCGGCGAGGACGTGCGGCTGGAAGACCGCAGCCGTCCCACCCGCGAACAGAAGCGCGCCGAGCACGAGGAACGCAAGGCCGCCAAGGCCGCGGCCCGCGCCGAACTGGAAGCCGAGCGCAAGGCCGGGATCTGGACCGAAAGCGTGCAGGGCAAGAACGCCCGGCGCGCCGCGGCCGAGACCGGGCAGACCGAGGAAGACTAGCACCGGCCCGCCACGGGCC
>NZ_JAVGCZ010000174.1:0-2953 GCF_052928425.1 Glutamicibacter sp. BSL13 | reverse complement strand
GCCGCCCCGCACCTGGATGCCGCCGAGCGCGCCGCGCTCTACCGTCCGGCCGGTTCGCCGTTCACCGAGGCCGACGTGCCGCTGCTGGATGAGGCCGCGGAACTGCTCGGGGAGTTCACCGACCCGCGTGACACCCCCGACGCCGCCCAGTTCGACCGGGACGTGGAGAACGCGAAGGCCGCCTTGGCGAACATGGACGTGATGCTCAAGAACGCGGGGATCGACGGGATTGTCACCGCCGAACAGGTTGCCGGGCTGAACCAGGAGACCGGGGCGCGGATGACCGCCGCCGAACGCGCGGTCGCGGACCGCACCTGGGCGTACGGGCACATCGTGGTCGACGAGGCCCAGGAGCTCTCCCCGATGCAGTGGCGCCTGCTGATGCGCCGCTGCCCGATGAAGTCCTTCACGATCGTGGGGGACATCGCCCAGACCTCGGCGGCCTCCGGCGCGCTGAGCTGGGGGGAGGCGCTGGAGCCGTTCTTGGGGCAGCGCTTCCGGTTGGAGGAGCTGACGGTGAACTACCGCACCCCGGCGCAGATCGCGGACGCGGCCACCGCCGTCGCCCAGGCTGCCGGGCTGCGCATCACCACCCCGCAGGCGGTGCGCGAGGGGGACTGGCCGCCGCTGTTCACCCACACCGATGCCGAAAACCTGCTGCCGCAGCTGCTGCGCATCCTGCCCGGGGAGCTGGAGTACTCCCAGGGCGGGCTGCAGGCGGTCATCGTCCCGCAGGAGAAGGTCGCCCAGTACCGTGCGGCGCTGGCCGAGGTGTACGGCCAGCGGGTCGGCTCCGGTTCCGGGGGCATGGTGCAGAACATCGTGGTGATTTCCGCCCGTGAATCCAAGGGCCTGGAGTTCGACGGGGTGCTGATCGTGGAACCGGCCGCGCTGATCAGCGAGGTCGACGGCGGGGTGGGGGACCTGTATGTGGCCATGACCCGCACCACCCAGCGCCTGCACGTGCTCTACAGCCAGGAGTTGCCCGCCGGGCTGGACACCGCCGCCGCCGCGGCCGTGAACTGACCCGCGCTTCGGCATGGGGATGCGCAGCGGGAGCACGTTGCGCATCCCACGTCCGGGTTCCGGCGCAATCTGGGCGGATCAACTGAGCACCACGCCCGGATTTTGCTAACGTTGGGGTTGTGTCTGAAATGAAGCAGAATCCCGCCCTCGCGGGACAACGTATTGATCCGTCGTTCGATAACATCTGGCAGGAACTGAAGTGGCGCGGGCTGGTCCACGTCTCCACCGATGACGCCGCGCTGGAAGAAGCGCTTGCCAATGAGACGGTCACATACTATTGCGGCTTCGACCCGACCGCGGCGTCCCTGCACCTGGGCCACCTGGTGCAGCTGCTGAACATGCGCCGCCTGCAGCTGGCCGGCCACAAGCCGCTGGCGCTGGTGGGCGGTTCCACCGGGTTGATCGGCGATCCCCGCCAGAGCGCCG
The DNA here is from genome assembly GCF_052928425.1 of Glutamicibacter sp. BSL13. NCBI lineage: Bacteria > Bacillati > Actinomycetota > Actinomycetes > Micrococcales > Micrococcaceae > Glutamicibacter > Glutamicibacter sp. BSL13. Next base: position 1,501 of record NZ_JAVGCZ010000174.1, on the reverse strand, counting down.
AGCGCGTACTCAACACCCGGGAGACCGTGGCCGAATGGGTTGCGAGCCTGCAGTCCCAGGTCTCGCGCTACCTCTCCTTCGAGGGGGAGAACGCGGTGCGCCTGGTCAACAACCTGGACTGGACGCAGAACGTCAGCGCCCTGGACTTCCTGCGCGACATCGGCAAGTACTTCCGGGTGGGCACCATGATCAAGAAGGAAATCGTCGCCGCCCGCCTGAACTCCGATGAGGGCATTAGCTACACCGAGTTCAGCTACCAGGTCCTGCAGGGCTTCGACTTCCTGGAGCTGCACCGCCAGTACGGCTGCACCCTGCAGACCGGCGGCTCGGACCAGTGGGGCAACCTGACCAGTGGCACCGAGCTGATCCGCAAGGTCGAGGGCAAGCACGTCCACGCCTTCGGCACCCCGCTGATCACCAACTCCGACGGCACGAAGTTCGGCAAGTCCGAGGGCAATGCCATCTGGTTGGATCCGGACATGTGCAGCCCGTACACCTTCTACCAGTTCTGGCTGAACACCGCGGACGCCGATGTGATCGACCGGCTGAAGGTCTTCACCTTCCTCACGCGTGCCGAGATTGAGGAAATGGCGACCGAGGTGGCCGAGCGCCCACACCAGCGCAAGGCACAGCGCACCCTGGCCTGGCTGGTCACCAGCCTGGTCCACGGGGAGGACGCGACCGAGAAGGTCATCGCCGCCTCGGCCGCGGTCTTCGGCAACGGCGAATTGGGCGAGATCGATCTGCCGACGCTGCAGGCGGTCATCGCCGAGCTGCCCTCGGCCAAGATCAAGGCCGACGAGCTGGGCATCCTCAACGTGCTGCAGACCAGCGGGCTGAGCAAGAGCCAGTCCGAGGCCCGCCGCACCGTTGGGGAAGGCGGCGCCTACGTGAACAACCGCAAGGTCCAGGGGATCGACTCGGAACTGAGCGTTGATGACTTCCTGCACCAGCGCTACGCGATCATCCGCCGCGGCAAGAAGAACATGGCAGTCCTGGAGCTGGAGGGCTAACCACCCGCCCCGCAGGAGCATTTCAGAGAAACCGTCGAGAAAGTCTGTGAAGCACAGCACTTTTTCGGCGGTTTTCTGCATCTACGCCCCCAGAGCGCCTGATTTCCCCCGGCATTCCGGTGTTTTCGTCGGACAAGCCCTCGATTTGCGTGGGTGGTGGAACCTGCGTATAGTTTTTATCTGTTGCCAGCGGGAAACACGCACCGGAAACGGGATGTTTACCTGGCAGCGAGAATCCCTTCCTTTGCAGGTCACCGGATGTTCGGGTCGTTTTGACTCGGGTCGGGGATGTGGTAAGGTTGGAAAGTTGCTCCGGAGCGAAGCGGCCAGCCAGATGATGGTGGTTCGTGGTGTCGGAAGTGCTTGTTGTTTGAGAACTCAATAGTGTGCCAAGTTTGTTGATACCAAATTATTTTTGTTTGGTGAATACGAAACATTTATTTGCTTGATCGCCCGCACCCCCGTGTGTGGTGGTTGAGTGTTTTTTA
>NZ_JAVGCZ010000173.1:0-3051 GCF_052928425.1 Glutamicibacter sp. BSL13 | reverse complement strand
TGCAGCCCCAGTTCACGGGCCCGCTCCAGCAGCTGCTGAAGATCGTGGGTGGGCAGCTGCTCCCAGTTCGCGTCGTGCGCCAGGGCCAGCTGGTCGGGCAGCTGCCGTTTGCCGAGCACCAGCCGGTAGGGCTGGCGTTCGTGCAGTCCCCCGGCGGCGGTGCGCGCGCTTAGCCGGGGGTCGTCGCTGAGCACCGTGCCGGTGCCCACCACGATCGCATCCACCCGGGCCCGCAGCTGGTGGGCGTGCACCCGGGAGGCGTCGGAGGTGATCCACTGGCTGCTGCCGTCCGGTGCGTTGATCCGCCCGTCCAGGGATTGGGCGGTCTTCACGGTGATGAACGGGCGGTCTTGCGCCTTGGCGCGGAACCAGCGGTGGTTCAGTTCCCAGCTGGCCCGGTCCGCGGCCTGGCTGACCGTCACCCCGTGGGCGCGCAGGTACTCGGCCCCGCCGCTGGCGGCGGTGTCATCGCTCATCGCGTAGTGCACGTGTCCGATCCCGGCGGCGGCGATCGCCTGCGAGCACGGACCGGTGCGTCCGGTGTGGTTGCAGGGCTCCAGCGTGACAACCATGGTCAGCTTCGCCGCGGCCTGGGCATCCAGCCGTCCCAGTCGGCGCAGCGCGTCGACTTCGGCGTGCGGGTGCCCGGCCCCCTGGTGGAACCCGGTGGCGATGACCCGGGCCTGCTCATCCAGGATGCACGCGCCCACCAACGGGTTCGCCCCGCGGGTGCCGCGCGCGGCGGTCTCCAGGGCGGTGCGCAGCGCCTGCTTCAGGTCCTGGCCGGTGATCATTCGGTACCGGCCTGGATGCGCGGGTCGGGCAGCTGGGTTTCCACGCTGGGCTTTTCATGGGACTTGGCGCGCATCCACACGAAGAAGCCGACAACGGTGAACGCCCCGTAGAACAAGTACATGAAGGCGGTGGCGTAGTAGCCGGCGGAGAACAGCAGCGGCACCCCGACCGCGTCCACGGCCACCCAGATCAGCCAGAATTCGACCCAGCCCTTGGCCATCCCCCAGGTCGCCAGCAAGGATCCGACGAACGTCCAGGCGTCGGCCCAGACCGGTTCGTAGGAGCCCAGCACCCGGAACAGCGGGGTCAGGGCGATGGTGCCGATGACCAGCACGGCGGCCAGGCCCAGGCGTTCGCCCAGGCTCGCCCAGCGCGGGGTGACAGCCTGGCCGCCCTCGTGCTTGGCCTTCTTCCAGCGCACCCACCCGTAGATGGCCACGGTGATGAACATGATCTGGCGTCCGGCCTGCCCCAGCAGGTTCGCCGTGCTGTCATGGCCGAACAGGCTGCCCAGGAATACCGTGAGCAGCAGCAGGTTGCCGATGATGCCCACCGGCCAGGCCCAGATCTTGCGGCGCATGCCGCCAAAGGCGCTGGCCAGCCCGAAGACGTTGCCGACGACCTCGCGCACCAGCAGCGCGGAGGAGCCGATCGTGATGTAGGAATTAAAAGCTTCTGTGAGCCACCGCAGGAAATCCATCTCTACCCTTCTCGAAGCGGCGGCTCCGGGGGTACCTCATTTGACGGCCTGCAATCGAATCACCCTGCCGCGGCTTAACGCCGCCGGCCGGATGGACTCCAGCTAATCAAATTCGTGCTTCTCCCATCCAGACTTTAACTGTCGGTACCGGAATTTCACCGGTTCAGCCAAGCCGGAGCCCCTGCTGGGGTTCCTGCTCGGGTCGCGGACTATCACCGCCGGTTCGGACTTTCACCGACCCCGGAGCACGTAATTGTTGTTACTACGCTCGATTATGGCACATTTAATGCCCACCGAGGGCAAGATTTCGTAACACATCGATTTCGACGGCCGGTTCGGGGGCGGAATACACCGCGGAGCCGGCCACGAACACGTCCGCGCCGGCCTCGGCGGCCCTAAGGATCGTGTCCCGTGAGATGCCGCCGTCGACCTGCAGGGCGATCGGCTTGCCGCTGCCGTCGATCGCGGCCCGGGCACGGCGGATCTTGGGCAGCACCAGGTCCAGGAACTTTTGTCCGCCGAACCCCGGCTCGACGGTCATCAGCAGCAGCATGTCCAGCTCGCCGAGCATGTCCAGGTACGGTTCGACCGGGGTGGCCGGGCGCAACGCCATGGAGGCCTTCGTGCCGGCCGCGCGCAGCTCGCGGGCCAGGCGCACCGGGGCGGTGGAGGCCTCCACGTGGAAGGTCACCGAGTCCACGCCCAATTGCGCGTATTCCGGGGCCCAGCGGTCCGCGTCGGCGATCATCAGGTGGATGTCCAGCGGCAGCGTGGTGCTGTTGGCGATGGCCTGCACCACCGGCTTGCCGATGGTCAGGTTCGGCACGAAGTGGTTGTCCATCACGTCCACGTGCACCGCGTCGGCGGTGTGGATGCGTTCCAGCTCGCTGGCCAGGTTCGCGAAGTCCGCGGACAGGATCGAGGGGTTGATGCGCACCGTGTCTCTCCTAGGTGGTGGGGCCCGCCGCGGTGGCCGCGGCCGGCGGTGTTGGCGGGTGGGCGGTCCGGTCCCGGGGCTTGGGCGGCCCGGCCGGTCAGGCGGTCTTGGTCAGCAGCGCCAGGAACATCGCGTCGCTGCCGTGGCGGTGCGGCCACAGCTGCACCGTGGAGCCCTCCCCCAGCGGGTGGCCGCTGGCGGCGGCGCCCGGCAGCAGGACCTGCTCCACCGCGGCGGCGGTGTCCAGCAGGCGTGCGTTCCGAGTGGATTTGAGGAAGTCCTCGATCACCAGCCGGGTCTCGGCCTGGTGCGGCGAGCAGGTGACGTAGCCGATCACCCCGCCCACGCGCACCGCGTTGAACGCGGCCCGCAGCAGCTGGCCCTGCAGTTCGGTCAGCTCCGGGATGTCGCGGGGGGATTTGCGCCAGCGGGCCTCGGGGCGGCGGCGCAGCGCGCCGAGCCCGGAGCAGGGGGCGTCGAGCATGATCCGGTCGTAGTCCCCGGTGTACTGCTGCTGGGCGTAGTCCCGCCCGTCCTGGTTGGTGACCATCCAGTAGTCCTCGGGCACCCCGGCCAGGGACTTCCCCACCAGCCGGGCACGGTGTTCGGCCAGTTCGTT
>NZ_JAVGCZ010000172.1:0-3086 GCF_052928425.1 Glutamicibacter sp. BSL13 | reverse complement strand
GTGCTGATTGCCGGGGCGGGGGCCGCCGGCGGCAAGGACGGCTGGCTGGCGCTGCACACGGCCGAACACGCCAGCTTGACCCTGCCGCCCGGGGACCGCAGCGAACTGGACGCGTTCGCGCTGCGCCTGCTGGAGCGGTTCGAGAGCACCGGCGCCTACTTTGTGGAGGAGCTGGCCGCCTGGATGACCGAGGAGGACAGCGCGCCCCCGTCCCTGTCCCAGGTCGGTGACGCGTGCTGGCAGCTGTTCTGGGCCGGCTTCATCAGCCCGGACACCCTGTCCCCGGTGCGCGGCTACCTGGCCGGGGGCAGCACCGCGCACAAGATCGCCAAGCCCCCGCCGCGGGCCCGCGCGGCACGGTTGAACCGGCTCTCCGGACTCACCCGGCTGGCCGGCAGCCCGACCGCGCCGCACGCCCCGGCGCGTTCGGGCGGGGCCCGCTGGAGCCGGCTGCCCGAGCCGGTGGCCGATCCGACCATCCGCTCCCATGCCGCCGCGGAGGTGCTGCTGGAACGCTACGGGGTGGTGACCCGCGGCTCGGTCGCCGCCGAACAGGTGCCCGGCGGGTTCGGCACCCTGTACCGGGTGCTGGGCAAGCTGGAGGAGGCCGGGCATACGCGGCGCGGCTACTTCATCGAAAAGCTCGGCGCCGCCCAGTTCGCCTCCGCCAACACGATCGACCGGCTGCGTTCCTTCCAACTGGAAACCCAGACCCCGCGGCGCCAACCGCGCATCCTGGTGCTGGCGGCCACCGACCCGGCCAACCCGTACGGGGCCGCCCTGCCCTGGCCGGCCACCGAAACCGGGCACCGGCCCGGGCGCAAGGCCGGGGCGCTGGTGGGGCTGATCGACGGGGAGCTGGCCTTCTACCTGGAACGCGGTGGACGCACCGTGCTCAGCTTCGGCTCCTGGCCGGCCGAGCACCTGGCGGCCCTGGGCGCCAGGCTGGTGGCCACCTTGCGCACCGCGGCGGTGGAAAAGATTGCCATCGCCACCGTCAACGGGCTCCCCGTGCTTGAGGACCCGCTGGCCCAGGCGCTGCTGCAGGCCGGTTTCTACAGCACCCCGCAGGGAATCCGTTTCCGGCGCTAACCCGACCACGGCGCCGCCGGATCCCGACGCGACCCGGCCGGAGCTTACCGATGCAGGAGGAAGAGCAACAATGCCCGAAGGAGATTCGGTCTACCGCCTGGCGCGGCGCATGCGCACGGTCCTTGAGGGGCAGGTGCTGCGCTCCACCGAATTCCGGGTGCCGCAGCTGGCCACCACCAACCTGGCCGGGTACCGGGTGACCGAGGTGGTTCCGCGCGGCAAGCACCTGCTGCTGCGCCTGCACAACCCGGACAGCGAGCAGCCGACGCTGAGCCTGCATTCACACCTGATGATGGAGGGGCGCTGGGACTTCTGCGTTCCCGGCGAGCGCTTCAAGCGCCCGGCCCATACCGCCCGGGTGATCCTTCGCACCGAGTCGGCGGACGTGGTCGGCTACGACATCCAGCAGCTGCGCCTGGTGCCCACCGACCAGGAATCCGAGCTGGTGGGCCACCTGGGACCAGATCTGCTGGGCCCGGACTGGGACCCCGGGCTGGCGGCGGAGAACTTGCGCTGCGACCCGCGGCGCACCATCGGCACCGCGCTGCTGGACCAGCGCCTGCTGGCCGGCCTGGGCAACATCTACCGCTGTGAGGTGCTGTTTTTGACCCGGCTGCACCCGTTGACCCCGTGCGGGCAGGTGGCGCAGCTGGATCAGGTGGTGGCCATGTCCCACCGGCTGATTCAGGCGAACAAGGACCGCGGGCGGCGGGTCACCACCGGCACCGCCCGCACCCGGGACCCGTTCTGGGTCTACGGGCGGGCCGGCAAACCGTGCCTGCGCTGCGGCACCGGGATCCGGTTGCTGAAGCTGGCCGAGGAATCCGGGCAGCACGAACGAGACTGCTATTACTGCCCGCACTGCCAACAGCTGGAACAATAGAACCCATGGCAATGCTCTCCCCGCTACCGGTGCGCAACGGCGTGAACGCCACCCGGCTGCGCCTGCCCGGCTCCGGCCCGTGGCCCACCGTGGCCGATTACCTGCTCGAACGCTTCGGGCATGTTGACCCGGCGGGTATCTTGCGCCGTTTCCAGGACGGGGAAATCGTGGGGCTGGGCGGGCAGCCGCTGGATGCCGGCACACCGTTGGGGCGTCACGACTTCATCTGGTATTACCGCTCCCTGCCGCAGGAGGAGCCGATCCCGTTCCAGGCGCGGATCCTGCACCAGGACGAGCACCTGATTGCGGTGGACAAGCCGCATTTCCTGCCCACCACCCCGGGCGGACGGTTCATCCAGCAGTCCGCGCTGGTGCGCCTGCGCAACCAGACGGGGATCGATGAGCTGGTGCCGATGCACCGGTTGGACCGGGCCACCGCGGGGGTGATCCTCTTTGCGGTCAACCCGCAGACCCGCGGCGCCTACCAGAGCCTGTTTGAACGCCGCGAAATCCGCAAGGGCTACCAGGCGGTGGTTCCGCTGGCTCCCGGGGCCGGACTGGAAACCGGGAAGGTGCTGCAGGCCGGGGACATCATCGCCGAACGCAGCCCCGCCCAGCTGCGCGAACTCATCCAGAGCCTGCCCCTGGACTTCGCCAACCGGATGACCAAAGTCAAGGGCCAGCTGCGCTCCATCGTGCAGGACGGCGAGCCCAATGCCCGCACCCGAATCAGCCTGGCCGCCCTGGGGCGCAGTGCCGGGCACTTCAGCGGCCTTCCGGTGGCGCTGCTGGACCTGGATCCGCTGACCGGCAAGACCCATCAGCTGCGGGTCCACCTGGCCTCGCTGGGCCTGGGCATCATCAATGACGCGTTCTACCCCAGGCTATGGGACCTGGCCCCGGATGACTACGCCCGTCCGCTGCAGCTGCTGGCCAAGTCCATTGCGTTCACCGACCCGCTCAGCGGCCAGGCGCGCAGTTTCACCTCCCAACAGCAGCTGCTGGAGGCCCCGCCGGCAGAGTGAGCCGCCGGGCGCTTCCCGCCGGGCCCTGGTCAGGGCCGGGCATTCCTCCTAGGCTGGGTGGCACAGCCGTGGGCGGCTCCGCCCGC
>NZ_JAVGCZ010000171.1:0-3138 GCF_052928425.1 Glutamicibacter sp. BSL13 | reverse complement strand
TCACCAAACAAAAATAATTTGGTATCAACAAACTTGGCACACTATTGAGTTCTCAAACAACAAGCGCTTACCGGTTCATCATCGACATCATTTCGACCCGTGATCTCGTCCGGCGCTCTGTAATTATTTTATCCCAGCGAATTCCTGAAAGTCAAATCCATTCTTTGTGACCTGAATTTCTTTTCTTCGCTTCAACAATTCCTATTGTTTTTACAGTTGACTGTAACTACTCAAGTTTTTGTTGGAGTTTGTTGCCGGTGTTTCCGACGGTTTCGACCCCGTCCTTCGTTGCGGCAACAGATAAAAACTATACATGGATTCCAGAGTGTGCGCAAACTCGGAAGCAGCTCTTTTGAGGTGATCGTCGTAACACGGTGCATAGCCGAGTCGGTACGCTTCATGCACTACTTCTGGGCGCCGGGGAAAGTACTATCGCGCCAATGCGGTCCTCCTGCTGCTCTGCCGCATAAGCGCGCAGGAATCCGTGACGAAGCTTAGTGTCGTCGTGAGCCCAAACGTCTTAGACGACAACCGCAGCTTGGGGTCTGCGCAGCCTTTCTCAGTTGGCCATGATCTCCGTGCGTTGGTGCTCACGATCCAGAAATACGAACTTCTTCATCGCCCACCAGCGGAACACCATTCCCAGCAGCGTGCCGATGATCGGTCCTGCGACAAAGTCGGCGACCTCCTGCACCAGCAGTGTGACGTGCGGTTGCGTTAGCCCAAAGACCCAACGCGAGATATATACAGGCGCCGAGGTGATCCCGACCGCCAGTACCGACATGACGACGAACTTGATGAACTGGACACGCTTCAGACCATGGGCGATGTCCCCGAAGGTAAACCGGCGGGACAGGAAGTACGAGGCAACCGTCGAGACAGCATTAGCGATCAAGAACGCCGTAGTTGGATGCGCAGTCAATATGGTTAGCTTCAGCCCATAGTTGACCACCAGGGTGAGGATGAAGCACACACCTCCCACTCCCAGGAAGTAGACAATACGCAGCCTTTGGCGCATCTTCTGCCGCGTGCCGAAGTCCGGCGTGGGCGCAGCTACTTCCTCGTTTGGATTCCCCATGTGTTTATCCTACGGTCACCTTCTAGCTACTTCCGGTAGGCAGTACACCGGTATCGGGTAATATCCAGGCTGCGCTTGTGGACCATTCGAAGATTCCACAACTCCCGGTCGTGACAGAAGGCCCATGGACGGAACCGAACGTTAACGTGAAATAGCAGGAGGGGGAATCCTTACGGATTCCCCCTCCTGCTATTTGGTCGGGATGACAGGATTTGAACCTGCGACCTCGTCGTCCCGAACGACGCGCGCTACCAAACTGCGCCACATCCCGTTGTTTTCGCAACGAAATAATACTGTACACGCAAGATTGGACGGAACCAAATCGAGTGACCTGCTGCACTTATGGGATGGCCTTGCCGGGATTCAGCAGGCCCTGCGGGTCCAGGACGTTCTTCAGCTGCCGCTGGATCTCCAGCACTGCGGAGGATTGTTCCCAGGCGAGCCATTCACGCTTGATTAGACCAACGCCATGTTCCCCGGTGATGGTTCCACCCACTTCCAGCGCCAATCGGATGCTCTCCTCCAGGGCGAGGGTGAGCCGGCCAAGTGGATCTTCGCCGGCGTCGGGTTCAACGGAAAACGTAGGATGCAGATTGCCGTCACCAGCATGGGCAATGATCCTCACGTCAACGTCGTATTTGGCGGCAACTCCACGTACCTTGCGCACGTAGTCGACCATGCAGCTCTTGGGTATAGCCACGTCTTCGCCCATGCGGTAGGCGTCATCCTTGGTATCCCCCCTGCTGGTGCGACGCATCTCGATGAGGCGCGAAGCAAACTCATCGCCTGGAGCACTGATGATGACTTTCGCTTCCGCAAACGCAGTGCGAACAACATCCTCTTCAATCCTGGCGCCATACCCATCCAATCGCACTAGAAGCATCGCCTCGCCATGCTCAGCGATATCGGTGCCGTAGGTCTGATCCAACACCGACATCGTCGGCCTATCGATGAGCTCTAAGATCGCGGGCTGAACTCTGGCCCTGGCAATCATCTGGACGCCTTCGACGGCATCTTCGAGTGTTTCAAAGACCAGACTCATGTCCCTTTGGTCAACAGGCAGGTAACGCAGCCGCAATACGGCGCGTACAACGATCCCCAAGGTGCCTTCCGAGCCGACGAAGAGCGAACGCAGATCGTAACCGGCCACTCCCTTAAATGTTTTGGCACCAATTGTTATCAGCTGGCCATCCGCGAGCACGACGTCCAGTGCCAGCACTGATTCTCGGGTCACCCCGTACTTTGCACAACGAAGCCCGCCTGCGTTGGTGGCAATATTGCCGCCCAGGGTCGACATCCGATAGCTTGCCGGGTCAGGAGCATACATGAGGCCGTGCTCCGCAACCGCATCATTTAACTCGTTATTGATGACCCCGGGTTCGACTACTGCCACCTCGTCTTGTGGCCGGATCTCCAAGATGCGGTTCATACGAGACAGATTCAGTACCAGCGACGGGCACATCACGTGGACACCGCCGGAGACTCCCGTACCAGCGCCGCGGCTGATGATCGGGACTCCATGCCGGGAACACAATCGCACGATCTCCTGAACGGCTTCTACCCGATTCGGGTATGCAATTGCGAGCGGCAGGATCGGGTCAGTGGCCAGTTGGCCGTAATCGCGGGAATTCTCCAGCAGATCCTCCGGAGAGGTACTGACACCATCAGCACTGAGAATCTCCGTCAGTTCGTGAACAAAAACGGAATAGTCCTTGTCCTGTGCCACTACCGCCCCTCCTACTGGTTACGTTGATCTCTAGGAAGCGTACTCCAGGTCACCACATTTACCTCGAGGGGAAGAAATGGTTACGTAGATCCATGCTTAGGGGTGAACAGCAGCCTTTGACTCGAACCGCCACCGATTCGAACGGAAGGGTGGCGTGGCGGCAATGCAGCGAAAAGAATAGATGCCGGAACCGGATTGCTGGTTAGGGGCTTAAATAGGTGAGGCTCCAACCATCACTGGTTGGAGCCTCAAACCCTTCATCAAGTTAAGTCCGGCGGTGTCCTACTCTCCCACACCCTCACGAGTGCAGTACCATCGGCGCAGTGGGCCTTAG
>NZ_JAVGCZ010000170.1:0-3171 GCF_052928425.1 Glutamicibacter sp. BSL13 | reverse complement strand
TCCGGCTATGAGCACACTGCGTTTCCTGCCCCTGGCCCTGTGCGCCGTCGCCGGCGCGGTGATCGGCTACGCGCTGATGCTGGTGATGAGCGGGCGCGGGATGATGGCCCCGGTGCTGGAGTATTCGGCGCTGTTTTCCATGGCCGCGGTCTCGGTGATCACCCTGATCCTGGGGATCCGGGTGAAGCTGTTCACCGCCGGGCGCACCCGGCACCGGGTGGAGCCAATCGCCGCGGCCCGCATCCTGGTGCTCGCCCAGGCCGGGGCGTACGCCGGGGCGGTGATCGCCGGGTGGCACCTGAGCCTGATGGCGGCGCTGCTGGGCGCCAGCGGCCCGAGTCCCACCGCCACCCGGGCGGTCGTGCTGGCCGGGGCCGGGGTGCTGATGGTGGTCATCGGGTTCATTGTCCAGCACCTGTGCAAGCTGCCCCCGCAGGACGACGACGAGGATGCCGATGGAGCCCAAGGATATGCCACCGACTGACTTCACCGCGGTGGACCCCGCCTACTTCAAGGTCCGGCTGCTGACCTGGCTGGCGAACACCGCCCTGTACCTGATCATTGCGCTGGTGCCGCTGGGGCTGGCGCTGTTCGGGGTGCAGGTGCCCCGGTGGCTGGTGGTGCTCCCGCCGCTGCTCGTGCTGGGGATCGCGCTGTGGGCGCTGGCGCTGATCCGGCGCCGGGTGCGCGCCCTGGGCTACAGTGAACGCGCCGAGGACCTGGTGGTGCGTTCCGGGGTGCTGTTCCGCAAACGCGTGGTGATCCCCTACGGGCGCCTGCAGTACGTGGAGATGAGCTCCGGGCCGCTGGAGCGGCGCTACGGGCTGTGCCGGCTGACGGTGAACACCGCCGCCGGGGCCGCGACCGCGGTGATCCCCGGGATCCCGGCCCGGGAGGGCCAGCAGCTGCGCGAACGGCTGGTGGCGGCCGGTGAAGAGAAGATGATCGGGCTATGAGCGGGCCGTGGCAGCGGGTGCACCCGGCCAGCCCGTTCGTGCACGGCTGGCTGGCGATCGTTGGGCTGATCTACGTCTACTACACGAACACCGACGAACTGTCCTGGTCCGAACGCTTCGAGGGCCCCCGGCTGGGCTGGACCGCGGCGATCGGTTCCGCGGCGCTGCTGGTGATCCTGGTTTTCTACGCCCTGTCCTGGTATTTCACCCGCTACCGGCTGAGTGAAACGCACGTGTACGTGAACTCCGGGATGCTCTTTCGCAGCCAGAAGCAGGCTCGCATCGAACGGGTGCAGGCCATCGACATCGCCCAGCCGCTGGTGGCCCGGCTGCTGGGCCTGGCCGAACTGCGCTTTGACGTGGCCGACGGCTCCGATTCGGTGATGCGCCTGGCGTTCTTGAAGAAGGCCGACGCGCACCGGCTGCGCGGGGTCATCCTGGACCGCGCCCACGCCGCCCGCCACGGCTCCGCCCCGCCGGCGCCCGGCCCGCAGACCGGCACGGCCGATCACCCGGCCCCGGCGGCGGACACCGGGCAGCTGATCGTCTCCCGGGTCCCGGCCGGGCGGCTGCTTGGCTCCCTGCTGCTGCGCATCCCCACCATCGTGGGCCTGCTCTTCGCCCTGTTCTTCGCCGTGATGGTGCTGCTGGGCAACGCCGGTGCGTTGGCCGGGGTGATTCCGGCGCTGCTGGGCTTTGGCGGCTGGCTGTACAAGGAGCTGAACAACTCCTGGAACTTCACCGCCTCCAACACCGACACCGGGCTGCGGATCAGCCGCGGGCTGGCCGACACCCGCCAGCAGTCGATCCCCGCCGGGCGGGTGCAGGCGGTCAAGATCAGCGCCCCGGCCCTGTGGCGGCCGCTGGGCTGGTACCGGATCGAGGTCAACGCGCTGGGCCTGGGGGAGGGCGCGGAGAGCGAAACCCTGGTGATGCCGGTGGGCGACTTCGACTCGGTGTGCCAGGTGATGTGGATCCTGCTGCCGGATCTGGGCGTGAACGAACAGCGCGCCGTGCTGCACACGGCGCTGTCCACCGGCGCGCACCACGGCTTCACCACCTCCCCGGCCAGCGCCCGGCTGATCTCCCCCGGGGCGTGGCGGCACCAGGGGTACCTGCACACCGACACGGTGCTGATCACCCGCTACGGCTGGCTGGCCCGGGTGGCCAGCTTCATCCCGCACCGGCGGATCCAGGGGGTCACCTGGCACCAGGGGCCGCTGGAGCGGCGCCGCGGGCTGGCCGGGGTGCGGGTGCACTCGGCCGGGGGCAGCATCATGGGCTACGCCCACCAGATAGACAGCCGCCAGGCGCTCGAACTGTTCGAGGCCCAGGCGCACCGAGCGGCCGAAAGGTAGACAGTGCACGCTCCACGACTAGGAATTGGAATCATCTCCGCCGGCCGGGTCGGCAGCGTGCTCGGTGCGGCGCTGGCCGCGGCCGGGCACCACATCACCGGGGTGCACGCCGTGTCCGAGGCCTCCCGGGAACGGGCCGGCGCCCTGCTGCCCGACGCCCAGGTGCTGCCCCCGGATGAGATCCTGCGGCGCAGCGAACTGGTGCTGTTCGCGGTGCCCGACGACGTGCTGGGGGAACTGGTGGCCGGGCTGGCCGCCGCCGGGCACTTCGTGGCCGGGCAGCTGGTGGCCCACACGGCCGGACGCTACGGCACGCGCATCCTGGAACCGGTGCGTGCCGCCGGCGCGTTCCCGCTGGCCATCCACCCGGCCATGACGTTCACCGGAATGAGCCTGGACCTGGAGCGGCTGACCGACTGCGCGTTCGCGGTCACCGCCGACGAGCCGATGCTGCCGGTCGCCCAGGCGCTGGTGGTGGAGATGCGCGGTGAGCCGGTCACCATCGCCGAGGCCGACCGCACCAGCTACCATGCGGCCCTGGCCCACGGGGCCAACCACCTGAACACCATCACCGCCCAGTCCATGGACCTGCTGCGGCGCATCGGGGTGCAGGAGCCGGGCAACACGCTGCGTGCCCTGATGAGCGCCAGCCTGGACAATGCGCTGCGTTCCGGGGCCGGTCTGCTCACCGGCCCGGTGGCGCGCGGGGATGTGGGCACCGTGCAGGCCCACGTTGAATCCCTGGCCGATGATCCGCAGGAAACCGCGGACAGCTACCGCACCCTGTCCCGCGCCACCGCCATCCGCGCCCGCGCCCAGGGCCTGATCTCCGAGGCGACGCTGCGCGAACTGCTGGG
>NZ_JAVGCZ010000169.1:0-3184 GCF_052928425.1 Glutamicibacter sp. BSL13 | reverse complement strand
CCGCCGGGGAGGGGGTGGGCTGGGCCGCGGGGGCCGGGGCGCCGGCCTGCGGCAGCTCCAGGCCGTAGAGGGTGTTCAGCGCCTGGACGTACTCCTCGGTGCGTCCTTCGGCGGCCAGTTCGCGGGCCCGCACGGTTGGCACATGCAGCAGCTGGCGCATCATCCGGCGCATGGCCAGTTCCACCTCGTTCGCCGCGGCGGTGCACCCGTGCTGGGAGCGGACCTTGGCGACCTCGGCTTCCAGCACCTGCTGGGTGTGCCGGCGCAGTGCCACGATCGCCTGGTCGGCGTCGCGTTCACGCTGGGAGGCGTCGAATTCCTCGGCGGAGCGGGCCACGATCTTGCGGGCCTCGTATACGGCCAGGGACTGTTCGTCCGGCGCGGCCATCCGCACCGATTCCAGGGTGATCAGCTCAACATCGGACAGCTCGGCCAGGGCCGGGTCAAAGTCGTGGGTCAGGGCCATGTCGATGGCGATCAGCGGGTGGCGCGGCACGCGCAGTGCGGCCAGCCGCGCGGCGGCCAGCTGGGTGCCGCTGCCGCTGCAGCCCACGAGCACGTCGGCCTGGCACAGTGCCTGCTCCAGTTCCTCGGTGCTGATGGCCTGCACGCCGCGCTTCTGCGCGAAGTCCGCCGCCCGCCCGGAGGTGGAGTAGACCTTGATGTGCTTTACGCCGCGTTCACGCAGCAGCGCCAGGGTCACCCCGGCGTAGGCTCCGGTGCCAAAGAGCACCACTTCCTGGTCCTGCCAGGAGCGGTTGGCCTGCATCAGGTCATCGGCCAGGTCCAGGGCCACGGAGACCACGGACTTGCCCTGGGCGCCCAGTGCGGTTTGGGAACCGACGTCCTTGGCGGCGCGGGTGGCCGATTCAAAGAGGCGGGTGAGGTTGCCGGTGGTGGTCTTCTGCTGCTGGGCCTGGGTCAGGGCGCGGCGCACCTGTCCGGCGATTTCGCGTTCACCGACCACGGCGCTGTCCAGTCCCGCGCCCACGGAGAAGAGGTGGTCGATGACGGCGCGTCCCTCGAAGCGCAGCAGCTTGCTGTCCAGCAGGTGGGCGGGTACGCCGCTGTGGGAGGAGAGCTGGTGAACCAGTTCGGTGGCCGCGGAGAGCGGGGAGGCGACATCGGCGTAGATTTCGAACCGGTTGCAGGTGGATAACACCACGGTGCCGTTGATGTTGTCGCAGGCCTGAAGGGTCGCGGGAGCCAGCTCGGTGGCCGCGGCGCTGAGCTGTGCCACGGTTTCCAGATCGAGCTGCGAGTGAGATGCAACGAGAGATAGGTAAACCACAGTGATACCTAGATTAGGCCTGGGTACCTGTTTCGACAACGAAGGTGAACCTATCCTCGAGGCCGTTTTCGACATTTTGTAGAAAAGTTTTCGACGAGTTGTAGAGGTTTTTCGACACGTCGTGGAGGTTATCTTGCTCACCTCGTGAGCCCGCTCACCCGGCGGGGTGGGCATTTGTCGCCAAGACTTGGCAGAATTGGGCACATGACCCTGCCTGCACACCATCCGATGGTTGATGGACGTACGAGTAATTCCGACCTGATTACCGCCCTGCGCGGCGGCACCCCGCGCCGCACCCCGGTGTGGTTCATGCGCCAAGCCGGGCGCTCGCTGCCCGAATACCGCGAACTGCGTGAGGGCACCACGATGCTCGATTCGTGCCTGAACCCGGCGATGGCCAGTGAGATCACCCTGCAGCCGGTGCGCCGGCACAAGGTGGACGCGGCAATCTTCTTCTCCGACATCGTCATTCCGCTGCGCCTGGCCGGAATCGGGGTGGACATTGTCCCCGGGGTCGGGCCGGTGCTCAGTGAGCCGGTGCGCACCGCCGAGCAGGTCGCGTCCCTGCCCGAACTGACCGACGAATCCCTGGAACCGATCCGCGAGGCGGTCGCGCTGACCGTCGCCGAGCTGGGCTCGACCCCGCTGATCGGCTTCGCCGGCGCCCCCTACACGGTGGCCGCCTACATGGTCGAGGGCAAGCCCAGCCGCGACCACCTGGGCCCGCGCACCATGATGCACGCCGAACCGGAGGTGTGGAAGGCCTTGATGGACTGGGCCGCGGACGCCTCTGGCAAGTTCCTGCGCGCCCAGGTGGAGGCCGGCGCCTCGGCCGCGCAGCTGTTTGACTCCTGGGCCGGCTCCCTGCCGCTGGCCGACTACCAGCAGCACGTGGCCCCGGCCTCGGTGCGCACCCTGGATCATGTGCGGGACCTGGGCGTGCCGCTGGTGCACTTTGGCACCGGCACCGGGGAACTGCTCACCGCCATGCGCGATGTGGGGGTGGACGCGGTGGGCATCGACTACCGCATCCCGCTGGATGTGGCCGCCCAGCGCCTGGGGGACACGGTTTCCCTGCAGGGCAACATCGACCCGGCGCTGCTCTTCGCCCCCTGGCCAGTGCTTGAGGCGCACGTGCGTGAGGTGGCCCGGCGCGGTGAGGCCGCCCGTGGGCACGTGATGAACCTGGGTCATGGGGTGCCGCCGAACACCGACCCGGAGGTGCTGAGCAAAGTGGTCGAACTCATTCATTCGCTGTAGCCGCGGGGGACTAAGCTGGTGGCGGGCGCCGTGCGGTTCCCGCCACCGGCGCCGGCCGCCGGCAGCGCCGCACCGAACGCGGCGCCCAAGATCAAGTGGTAACAACACGCCGAAACAGGCAAGGGGTTAGCGTAGGAACATGATTGACGAGCGTGGCCAGCAGGCCCGGCACAATCCATCGACGACCCGGGTGCGCCGTGACATCGCCACCGACGCCGCCGCCCATGCGTTGCGCCTACTGGAGAAGATCCGCACCTCCACGCAGCGTCCCGGCCCGGACACGGCCGGCGAGCAGGCGGGCAAACCGCATGCGATCGTGATCGGCGGCGGGATCTCCGGGCTGGTGGCCGCCCACGAACTGCAGCAGACCGGGCACCGGGTGACCGTGCTGGAAGCCGCCGCCGACTTCGGCGGGTGCCTGCGCCGCATGGAGGTGGCCGGGCTGCAGCTGGATGCCGGCGCCGAATCCTTCGCCGTGCGCTCGAACACGGTGGCCGAGTTCCTGCAGGAGCTGGACATGGGGCAGAAGATCGTGCCCACCAGCGGGATGAGCGCCTGGCTCACCCAGCAGCGCGACGAGCACGTTGAATCCCACCCGATGCCCGCCAGCTCCCTGATGGGCATCCCCGCCCA
>NZ_JAVGCZ010000168.1:0-3209 GCF_052928425.1 Glutamicibacter sp. BSL13 | reverse complement strand
GGCCTGCTGGCCGAGCTGGGCTCGGAGCTGGTGGCGGTGCACGGCCAGTCCGACCAGATCCGGTTGAAGGAGGCCGGCGCGCAGCGCGACGCCCTGGACCGCTTCGCCGGTGATGACTTTTCCCGCACCCTGGCCCGCTACCAGCGCAGCTACCGCCAGTGGCGCGAGGTCAGCCGTGAGCTGGCCAGCCTGAAGCAGGATTCGCGGGACCGGGTGCGGGAGGCGGAAAACCTGCGCCTGGCGCTGGAGGAGATCGACGGGATCGACCCGCAGCCGGGGGAGGATGAGCAGCTGCGCGAGGCCGCCACGAAGCTGGGCAACGTCGAATCGCTGCGCAACGCCGCCGTCCAGGCCCACGGCATCCTGGATAGCGAGGATTTTGAGACCCCGGGCATCAACTCGCTGGTGGAAAGCGCGCGCGGGGTGCTGGCCGCCGCCGGGGGAGACGACCCGGCCCTGCAGGGGTTTGCGGACCGCGCCGCGGAACTGGGCATCCTTGCCTCGGAGCTCTCCAGCGACATCTCGGCCTACCTGGCGGACCTGGACGAGGAGGGCCCCGAACGCCTGGCTCAGGTGGAGGCGCGGCGCGCGGAGCTGGGCAAGCTGCTGCGCAAATACGCCCCGAGCATCGATGAGGTGCTGCAGTGGGCCGACGCCTCCCGGACCCGGCTGGAGGAGCTGGGCGGGGATGACACCCGCATCACGGAACTGCAGGAGCGCAGCACCAAGCTGGGCAATGAGGTTTCCTCGCTGGCCGCGGAGCTGACCCGGGCCCGCACCAAGGCCGCCAAGCTGCTGTCCAAGCGGGTCAGCCAGGAACTGACCGCGTTGGCAATGCCCGACGCGAAACTGGTCGTGCAGCTGGAGGCGCTGGAGGAGCCCGGGGCGTACGGGCAGGACTCCATCGCGATGCTGCTGGCCCCGCACGCCGGGGCCGCACCCCGCCCGCTGGGCAAGGGCGCCTCCGGCGGTGAGCTCTCCCGGGTGATGCTGGCGATCGAGGTGGTGCTCGCTGCCGTGGACCCGGTGCCGACCTTCGTGTTCGACGAGGTCGACCAGGGCGTGGGCGGCAAGGCCGCGGTGGCCATCGGCGAACGCCTGGCCATGCTGGCCCGCCACGTACAGGTCATCGTCGTCACCCACCTGCCCCAGGTGGCCGCCTATGCCGATCGCCACATCCGTGTGATCAAGAACTCCGATGCGACGGCGAACACCGGCAAGGGCTTCACCGCCTCGGACGTCGTGGCCCTGGATGAGGCCCAAAGGGTGCGGGAACTGGCGCGAATGCTGGCCGGGCAGGAGGAGTCGGACACCGCCCAGGCGCACGCGGAGGAGCTGTTGGGTGAGGCCCGGCAGCTGGTAGATTCGCTGTCGAAGGCGGCGGCCAAAGCCTAACCGCCGCCGCTGCGCCCCCGCCATCCGGGTGTGGCGATGGTGACAAGTGGATGGTCAGGTGCAGGATTGGTGATAGGATGAAATCCCGTGGTGCAGCGTAATACAACTCGTGATTCTCGGTCGTCTGAAACGACAAAGCATATCTTCGTCACCGGCGGTGTGGCCTCGTCCCTGGGTAAGGGACTGACGGCATCCAGCCTTGGACATCTTCTTCGGGCTCGTGGTCTTTCCGTGACCATGCAGAAGCTCGATCCGTACCTGAACGTCGATCCAGGTACCATGAACCCCTTCCAGCACGGCGAGGTCTTCGTGACCGACGACGGCGCCGAAACCGACCTGGACATCGGCCACTACGAGCGCTTCCTGGATGAGAACCTGCCCGGCAGCGCCAACGTGACCACCGGCCAGGTGTACTCCACCGTCCTGGAGCGTGAACGCCGCGGCGAATACCTGGGCGACACCGTGCAGGTCATCCCGCACATCACCGATGAGATCAAGCGCCGCATGCGCCTTCCGGCCACCGAGCCGGGCGAGGGCAAGAGCGCGCCGGATGTGATCATCACCGAAATCGGCGGCACCGTGGGGGACATCGAATCCCAGCCGTTCCTGGAATCGGCCCGTCAGGTGCGCCAGGATATCGGACGCAAGAACGCGTTCTTCGTGCACGTTTCCCTGGTTCCGTACATCGGCCCCAGCCAGGAACTGAAGACCAAGCCGACCCAGCATTCGGTGGCGGCCCTGCGCTCCATCGGCATCCAGCCCGAGGCGCTGGTGATCCGCTCGGATCGCCAGATCCCGCAGGAGATGCGCGCCAAGCTGGGACGCACCTGCGACGTGGACACCGAGGCGGTCATCAACTGCCCCGACGCCCCGAGCATCTACGACATTCCCAAGGTCATCCACGCCCAGGGGCTGGACGCCTACATCGTGCAGACCCTGGACCTGAAGTTCCGTGACGTGGACTGGGATGACTGGGACCGCCTGCTGGATGTGGTGCACAACCCGGCCCACCACCTGGAGGTGGCGCTGGTGGGCAAGTACGTGGACCTGCCCGACGCCTACCTGTCGGTCACCGAGGCCCTGAAGGCCGGCGGCTTCGACAACAACGCCAAGGTCAACCTGCGTTGGGTCCCGGCCGATGACTGCGCCACCGAGGAGGGCGCCGCCAAGGCGCTGTCCGACGTCGACGCGATCTGCGTGCCCGGCGGCTTCGGCATCCGCGGCCTGGAAGGCAAGCTGGGCGCGCTGAAGTTCGCCCGCGAGAACCGCATCCCCACCCTGGGGCTGTGCCTGGGCCTGCAGTCGATGGTCATCGAGTACGCCCGCAACGTGGCCGGACTGGAGGACGCCTCCTCCACCGAGTTCGACCCGCAGACCACCATGCCGGTGATCGCCACCATGGCCGAGCAGAAGGACATCGTCGATGGCCGCGGCGACCTGGGCGGCACCATGCGCCTGGGCCTGTACCCGGCCAAGCTCGCCGAGGGCTCGGTGGTGGCCGCCACCTACGGCAAGAACGAGGTCTCCGAACGCCACCGCCACCGCTACGAGGTCAACAACGCCTACCGTGAGCAGCTGGAGGAAGCCGGCCTGGTCTTCTCCGGCACCTCCCCGGACGGCAAGCTGGTCGAGTACGTCGAGCTGCCGGCCGAGGTGCACCCGTACTACGTCTCCACTCAGGCGCACCCGGAGCTCTCCAGCCGCCCGACCCGCCCGCACGCACTGTTCAGCGGGCTGATCGCCGCCGCGCTGGCCCAGCGCGGAAACTAGCACCAACCCCGGCACCCCCGACACCCGGGACCCCGGAACCCCCG
>NZ_JAVGCZ010000167.1:0-3298 GCF_052928425.1 Glutamicibacter sp. BSL13 | reverse complement strand
AAACACTCAACCACCACACACGGGGGTGCGGGCGATCAAGCAAATAAATGTTTCGTATTCACCAAACAAAAATAATTTGGTATCAACAAACTTGGCACACTATTGAGTTCTCAAACAACAAGCGCTTACCGGTTCATCATCGACATCATTTCGACCCGTGATCTCGTCCGGCGCTCTGTAATTATCTTATCTCAGCGAATTCCTGAAAGTCAAATCCATTCTTTGTGATTTGAATCAGTTTTCGCTTTCCCATTGAATCTTCGGTTGTCCACAGTGACCTGTGGAAAATCGTTGATTTTCCGGGCTTCTCGCCTTGATTTGGTACCGGTTTTTCTCCGGTCCGCTTCTCGGCGACAAGGAAAAACTATACACACGTTTTCAGGCCTCCGCAAATCGAGGACCTGTTTTTGTGTGGTGAGCGTGGCCACATCAAAAATCCTCGCTGCTCGTTGATCAATAGAACCGGTATTTAGGGATTCCCCCATTTAATGCTTCAGAGTTTTGCCTGCGTCCTCATTCGTGACTGCGCCCAGGTACCAGGTAAAGGGGGACTTCTAGCATGTCTCCGCCAATGTAGAGGGTTCTGACAAAGCGGGCTCGATCTAAAGCAGGGCAGGTTTCCTCACTGCCGAACTTCGCGCAACCGCAGACTCCGATGCTGATTCCCGGCAGGTCATCACGCGAGGGCCGCGATCGCCTTTGACAGCTGCTTCATTGCCCGCAAGCCGCACATAGCTCTCAGGTGCAATCGCCATTGGCTTTGGGCGATAGCCTAAGACCTGTTCGGGACCGGAGCTGCAGATACAAGGCTCAGCTCAATGATCTGCAGAGTTTTCGACTGTGCAGGAGGCAGCGGCTCCAACCGGCAGCATCCCCGTGCCCTGTAGGAGTCGATGTGTCGCTGGAACTGGTGCCCGTCACGTTTGGAGATTGATAGCTGTGCTGGCTTCGGAGCGGAACCCGGAGCGTCTCCTTCCAGAGACTGCCTGCGAAGCTCCCCCCACCACCGCTAGACCGAACGCCCCGCCCAGAAGAATTCGCCCCACTCGAGAGCGGTGCTCCTTCGTTCAGGAGGAAGCTCGTTGTCCTTTACAACCTTAGAGCGCTAGTGCTTGCTCACCGGTCGAGTTGTCTCGTCGATCGGCGTTGCAGTTCAACCAGCTCACTACGAAGCGGCCGTTGCCAGCATCGATGTCGGGCGCGTTCGTTGCCCCCTTTGGCATCGCGGCCGGGCTGGGGCTATGCACCCATTTAGTAGTGATTGGAATGATGTAGGCGTTCTCATCCTCGCGGAGTACGGTGTTCGGTTCGGTGCCTTCACCCTCTGTTCGCAGCATGTATCAGAACTGGGTGTCCTTGCTACAGGCGGAACGCCAGGCAAACGAGGATCCCGGGCATACCCCTGTTGTGGGATCAATACCCAAACAACTCAGAGCGAGAGAGCACAGGCGGGAGCGTTCGTTGCCCTGCTGTGCCACCGCCCGGGATAAATTAGCAGCTCGCGTTGGACGTCGCATAGCGGAGAGCCTTCGCGAGACACCAAGTTAGGATCAGCAAGACACTCGACCCTGAGAGCCAAATGGTTGGCTGTGTGGGTAGAGCTCTCCTTGGACCTGCGGTGTTGGTAGTCTCTGACCGAGGCATGGGTTGAGAAGTCTTGCTCGCGCCAGCGCCACCTAACGCTACTATCTGGTCCCCGAATAGTGACGTACATTGCACCTCAACCGTCCACGCCAGACAGTTCTCCAGCCTTGTATGCTCAGGTTCCACATGATTTCGCATGCAGGTTGCGATTGTCTGTCGACCACGCAACCCAATATGTAGCTGTGGGTATTCAGATCCGGGCATGACGCCGGTTCTGCTGCGGGAAGTACGCCTCCTCTACCATGAGAATGCATTTGGCCGAACATGGTTTCACGACCAGAGTGGCATCTTCGGTGGCTCATCTCTTGGCTTCGATCGCACAAGCGTCCTTCATCAGGTCAAAGCGCTAACTGAGCGACGCTCGAGCATCATTCCCCAGGGAAAGCCGGCCATTGGCTCTGGTCAGCTTCAAGGTGTGCCCAACGCGCAAGTGCAGTTCCATAGTGCCGGCCAGGAGCGGATGGTCGGCCACCCCGACCTTAGCGAGTCGGTAATACCACTCAATGACAATGAAGGCGTCGGCGCCGATGCCGTGATCTCGTTGCGCGCCTGGGGACAAAGGCAAATTTGCCGAGCATGCTAGAGCTGCCAAGCCCACGGTAGATCGGTAGGGGAATCGTACAGCCAACCACGAGTTCGTCAGATCCCGGCCTAATGGCACAGCGCTGACACTTTCATGGCAGGGCTCGATCGTGCCCTCCAACTCGTCATTCGAGGCAACTCATGAAAGAAGCTCGCGTTGGCAGCATGGGGAAGCACTATCCGCCGGCGGCTCGAAGGAGGCAGTCCAGAAAAGAGGGAACGTAAGCTCCTCTGCTCCTTCGATGCCTGTTGCCGGAACCGACGGCCATCTGCATGCGTTTGCGCCGGCCTGGTATCACGGCCAGCAAGACACTCGGCAAGGTCGTACAAGGGAAGGGGTGCGTTAAATGCAAGCTGGCTTATGTCGCCATCCCAAGAGACGAGAGTGCTGATGTACAAGGTGGTGCAGCCGCCCATGGGAAACAAGCGGTGCAGGTGCCCTCGGACCTGTGCTCGGTAGCGGCCCAAGTTGATGCCCAGCACACTGACCACTTCCGCGGTCGACCGGTTGCTGCAACATGCAAATCTTCCAGATCAACCGTAAAGCAATGCTCGAGCCCCAGAGTCTTCCGGTGTGCGCAGCAAGAGCAAGGAGGTAGCGACCCCGACGACCGGCCGTCTTGAAGCCGCGTGTCCCAGCCGGTAGCGATGAGTGGCAAACTGATCATGATTTTCCACGGACGTCTATTCATACACCCCAACGGACAGAAACACGTGTGCTTGCCACCTATTCCACGGCAAGAAACGAACCATATTCCGCTGGAGAGGGGCATCTCACCGTAACCACGAACGCGACGAGTACAACCAGACCATGCCGAAAAAGTCTTTGAAGTCCAATAGCAGAGTACGAAGATAAGAAGCCGGCAGCTCTGGGCCGACGCGCGGTTTCCCGAGTGCCCGATCAGGGCTACCGATTAGCAAGCACGAGAATATTTGGGCTTAAACAGGTGAGGCTCCAACCATCACTGGTTGGAGCCTCAAACCCTTCATCAAGTTAAGTCCGGCGGTGTCCTACTCTCCCACACCCTCACGAGTGCAGTACCATCGGCGCAGTGGGCCTTAGCTTCCGGGT
>NZ_JAVGCZ010000166.1:0-3310 GCF_052928425.1 Glutamicibacter sp. BSL13 | reverse complement strand
CCGCCCCGTTGTGGCGGCGCAGGCTGCCGCGGGAGCAGATCAGCCAGGTCCGCGTCGAACCGGATTCCGGGCTGAACCCGGGGCTGCTGAACTGGCCGGTGCTGCGCACCGGCGGGCTGATCCGCCTGAACATGGGCGGGCGCACGGCCGTGAGCTTCTCGGCCGGCGGGCGGCGCTACCAGTTCGTGCTGGACCGGCCGCAGCTCGCCCGGCAGCTGGCCCAGGCGCTGCGCGGCTGAGGTTCAGCTTTCCGGGTCGTCCTGGAAGACCCGCACCTCCTGGGCGCAGCGGCAGCCGGCGGCGAACTTCGCCGCCCATTCCAGCGCCTCCTTGTAGCTGGGCAGCTCCAGCACCGAGTACCCGCCTTCCAGCTGGCTGGTCTGCGGGTAGGTTTGCTTGCTCACGGTCCCGTCGGCGTGCACCATCACCGGCGGGATGCTCTCATCAATGCCGCCGCCGAACACCCACACCCCGGCCTCCTTGGCCTGCCGGACCACCTCGTGGGAGGCGCGCGCCACCTCGTGCAGGTCCTCGGGCGGGAAGTCCATCGCTCCGCTGGGAAATGAGATGAGGTATTTGCTCATGGTCAACTCCTTCGCTCGGGTTTTGGCCATGCTAGCCAAGCACCGGGGCCGGCGCAGCGTTTCGCAGGCGCCGCCCAGCTGCCCGGCTAGAGGATGGAGTCCAGCACGTCGCCCTGGGTGACCTCGATGCTTTCCACATCCCGCAGCTTGCGCTCCACCGCCCGGGTGCGGGTGCCGGCTTCCCGCACGGTGTTCTGCGCGGTGGCCAGCTGCTTGCCCAGCTTGTCCCACACGTCCCCGTACTTGCGGAATTCCTCCTTCGCCGCGGCCAGCACCTGCCAGACCTCGCTGCTGCGCTGTTCGATGGCCAGGGTGCGGAAGCCCATCTGCAGCGAGTTCAGCAGGCTCATCAGCGTGGTGGGTCCGGTAATCAGCACGCGGTGCTCGGTCTGCAGCCGGCTGGCCAGCCCGGGGCGGCGCACCACCTCGGCGAACAATCCCTCGGTGGGCAGGTACATGATCGCGAAATCGGTGCTGTGCGGCGGGGCGATGTACTTCCCGGAGATCAGCTTCGCCTGCTCAATGATCGCCCGGTCCAGGGCCCGGCTGGCCTGCTCGATGTCCTGCTTGATCCCCGATTCCTGGGCGTCAAGCAGCCGCTCATAGTCCTCCTGCGGCAGCTTCGAGTCGATCGGCAGGTACACCACCCCCTGTTCCCGGCCGGGCAGCACGACGGCGAACTCCACGCTTTCGCGGCTGCCGGGGCGGATCACCACGTTCTGCTCGTACTGCTCGGCGGTCAGGATGTCCTCCAGCTGCCGGGAGAGCTGCACCTCGCCCCAGGAGCCGCGGCTTTTCACGTTGGTCAGCACGCGCTTGAGCCCGCCCACGTCGGCGGCCAGGGACTGCATCTCCCCCAGGCCCTGCTGCACCATCTCCAGGCGCTTGCTGACCAGTTCGAAGGATTCGCCCAGGCGCTTTTCCAAGGTGCCCTGAAGCTTCTCATCCACCGTCTCGCGCATCTTCTCCAGCTTCGCCTCGTTGCCGGCGCGCAGCTTGTCCATTTCCTCGCGCAGCAGGCTCTGCAGCTGCAGGTGGCGCGCGGAATTCGACTCGGTCAGCGTCGTCAGCCGCTCGTCGAGGGTGGCGCGCACCCGTTCCAGGCGCACCTCGTTGTCCTGGCGGACCTCACCCAGCGCCTGGCGCAGCTCGGCGCGCTGGCTGCCCAGGTCCTGGCGCAGTTCCCCGTGGGTGGCGCGCACCGCCTGGGTGATGGCGGCCGGGTCCTGTCCCGCCGCCCCGGTGCGCCGCACCACCAGCAGGCCGAGCAGCACGCTCAACAGGATGTTGAAGACCACCAGGATCACGAGGGCCACGGTCATGGGTTTCGTCCTTTTCGGGTTGGGAAGCGCTTCGTGTTCCCAGTTCTAGCACCCGTGCCGGACAGTTGGCGCGATAATGGGAGGCATGCGTCTTCTGGTCACCGGTTTTGAGCCCTTCGGTTCCGATCACTTCAATGCCAGCGGCCAGGTGCTGGCCCTGCTGCCCTCCCGGGTCGGGCAGCACACCCTGGCAACGGCGCTGCTGCCGGTCTCCTTCGCGCGTTCCGGCCCGGCCCTGCAGCGCCTGGTCGCCGAGCACCGCCCGCAGGCGCTGATCTGCCTGGGCGAGGCCGGGGGCCGCAGCCGGATCACCCCCGAACGCTGGGGCGTGAATGAGGATGACGCCAGGATCCCGGACAATGACGGCGCCCAGCCCCGCAGCCGCCCGATCACCGCCGGGCCGCAGCGGGTGGCCAGCACCCTGGACCCCGAACCGCTCACCGCGGCCCTGAACGCGGCAGGGTTCGGCGCCCGCGTCTCCCAGGACGCCGGGCGCTTCGTGTGCAACCACGTGGCCTACCTGGCCTACCGGATGCCGCTGCCGGCCCTGTTCATCCACGTTCCGGCGCTGCGCCCGGCCGGGCAGGCGGCCACGGTGGGGGCGGAGACCGGTGCGGGGACCGGGAACAACCACGCGGCCGGGCCGCGGGATCTAAACGAGCTGGCCCGGGCGCTGGAAGTGGCGCTGGGCACATTGTGACCGGGCGCGTCCCGCGGCTTGTGGCCCCGGTTCGCGTCCTGGTCCTAGGCTGGATGGATCATGAGCCTGACCAATCTCACCCCCCTCCAGCAGCTGCGGGCCGGGCGCCTGCCGGTGCGCCTGTTCAATCTGATCACCGGCCTGCTGCTCTTTGCGCTGGCGATGGCGCTGATGATCCGCGCCGGGCTGGGGGTGGATCCGTGGGATGTGCTGCACCTGGGCCTGGCCGAACACCTGCCGCTGTCGCTGGGCACGGTCGTGATCATCGTCGGCGCCCTGGTCCTGCTGGCCTGGATTCCGCTGCGCCAGTGGCCCGGGCTGGGGACGCTGGCCAATGTGGTGCTGATCGGGGTGGGCCTGGACCTGTTCCTGTGGCTGATCCCGCCGGTGCAGGGGCTGGGCTGGCAGCTGGGCGTGCTGCTGGCCGCAATCCTCATCAACGGGCTGGGCGGGGCGCTGTACATCGGCTGCCACTTCGGGCCCGGACCCCGCGACGGGCTGATGACCGGGCTGCACCTGCGCACCGGCTGGTCGATCCGGCTGATCCGCACGCTGATCGAGCTGGGCGTGCTGGGGGTGGGCTGGGTGCTGGGCGGTCCGGTGGGGCTGGGCACCGTGGTCTATGCGCTGCTGATTGGCCCGGCCACCCAGTTCTTCTTCCGCTACACGATCATTCGCCTGCCCGCGCCGCAGCCGGCGGGGGC
>NZ_JAVGCZ010000165.1:0-3319 GCF_052928425.1 Glutamicibacter sp. BSL13 | reverse complement strand
CGCCGGCGCTGCCGTTTGTGTGGCTGGGGATCCTGCTGGCCGGGATCGGGCATTTCTTCCTCTCGCTGCTGGCCAAGGATCCGGGCCATGCGTTCAACCACCTCGGTGCCACGATGCGCGGGTTGTTCAGCCCGGTGAAGCTGACCGCCTCCCGGCGCCAGGCCAAGGCCAGCCGCCGGGTTTCCCGCCACCAGGCGACCCGGCTGATGGTTCCGGCGGTGGAGGTGCGCGAATACCGGCGCAACCTCAGCGCCAAGGCCGAGGAGCACCAGGTGTTCGGCGACGGCACCGGCGCGGAGCCCGCAGCCGAGCCCAGCGGGGACAACTTCTCCGACTTTGTGCGCATCGCCGGGCCGCCGAAGACCACCGCGGTCTTCTCCCTGATTCTTTCCCTGCTGCTGACCACCGGCGTCTCGCTGGTGGCGTGGCGTTCGCTGCTCGGCGCCCAGGCCCTGGGCGGCGGGGCGCTCAAGCCGTTGTCGCTGAGCCTGAGCGAGATTTCCCGCAACGCCTTTGGCTGGTGGCAGCCGGCCGGCAGCGGCCTGGGGGCCGCACCGGATAACACCGACCTGCTGTACTGGCTGCTTTCCGCGCTCAGCTTCGACCACGCCAACCAGGCCAGCGCGGTGCTGCTGCTGGCCGCGATGCCGCTGGCCGCCCTGTTCGCCTGGTTCGGCGCCGGGGCGCTTTCCCGCTCCCGGGCGGTGCGCTTTGTGCTCAGCCTGTTCTGGGGCCTGTCCCCGGTGCTGTTCTCCGCCCTGGCCTCCGGCCGGGTGGGCGCGGCGCTGATCCATGTGCTGCTGCCGCTGCTGTTCCTGGCGGTGCTGCGCGCGCTGAAGGCCGGGATCGGGCATGAGCCCACGGCCGGTGCCGCCGGGATTTCCAACGCCTCGGCGTGGACCGCCTCGGCCTGCGCGGCGCTGCTGTTGTTCGTGATTTCGGCCGGGTCCTTCCCGTTCTTCCTGCTGTTGTGCGTGCTGCTGTACCTGCTGGCCATCACCCGCGCCCGCCAGGCGCGCACCCTGTGGTGGGTGCCGCTGCCGGCGCTGGTGTGGAACCTGCCGCTGCTGTTGGAGGCGTTGGGCAACCCGCGCCTGCTGTTCACCGAACCGGGCGTGCCTTCCGCGTTCACCCCGGCCGCCCCGTGGCAGCAGCTGCTGGGCTTCCCGGAGGCGTTTGACGCCGCCGGCACCCCGCTGGGATTCGGCTTCCTGCCCGAGGGCCCGTGGGCGCTGGTGCTGGCCCTGCTGGTCGGCGCCCCACTGGTGGCGCTGGCCGTGGTGGGCACCATCGGCAGCGCCGCCACCGGCCAGCGCACCCTGCGTTCGAACTGCCGGATGATGGTGCTCGGTGCCCTGCTGTCACTCGTCGCCGGGTGGGGGATTGGCTTCATCCCGGTGGGCATCGACTCGCAGCAGGCGGTCAGCGCCTACACCGGCCCGTTTGTCTCACTGACAGTGTTCGCCCTGCTGGCTGCGGCGGCCAACGCGGTCGCCGCATTGCGCGCCGAACACCACGCCCACGGGCAACGGGCCCGCGGCGCCGCGCCGACCCTGAAGCTGCTGGCCGTGTGCTCCGCGGTGAGCGTGGTGGCCTGCGGTGCGGTGGCCGTGGCCGCCACCCTGGATGTGCCGGCCCCACAGCAGTCCCCGACCGCCCTGGTGGCCGGGCAGCAGGTGCACGCCTCGGCTGAACGCAGCATCCCGGCCACGGCCGCCGATGCCGGACGCGGCCCGCTGCAGGAGCGCACCCTGGTGCTGCGCCAGCGGGCGGATGGCAGCATCGACAGTGAACTGGTCTCCGGGGCCGGGCAAAGCCTGGACTCGCTCAGCCGCAGCTCCCAGGTGGCGCAGCTGACCGGTTCGCTGCTGCACCCTGAACGCAATGAGAATTCGGTGCCGCAGGACCTGCAGCGCCAGGCCGTGGCGATGCTGCTGGCCGATTCGACCGTGGACGCCCGGGAAAACCTGCGCCAGCTTGGCGTCGGGTATGTGGTGCTGGACCAAGCCGGGGAACCCTCGGCCATGGTGCGCACCCTGGACGCCGCCAGCGGCCTGGCCGCCATCGGGCAGACCGACAGCGGCTGGCTGTGGCGGGTGACCTACGATGACGCGGTGGACGCCGGTACCGGATTCGCCCGCCTGGTCGCCGAGGACGGCAGCGTGCAGGTGCTCGACAGCCGCCGCGGCACCCTGCGCGACGTGCAGATTCCGGCCGCGCAGCAGCCGCGCACCCTGGTGCTGGCCACCGGTGTGGACAGCCGCTTCAACGCCAGCCTGGACGGGCAGCAGCTGCGCCCGGTGACCTACCCGCAGGACGGGGAACAACGCTGGGCGCAGGCGTTCGAGGTGCCCGCCCAGGGCGGGGCACTGAACGTCGGCTACCAGCAGCTGCTGGCCGTGCCGCTGCTGGTGCTCGGCGCGGTGGTGCTGCTGGTGACCGGGCTGCTGGCCATCCCGGTCCCGGCCGGGCGCCGGCTCTCCGGATACCGAGATGCCGACTTCCGTTTCCGTGAGGAACCGGTCTCGGTGGGCACCGCGCACGGTGCCACCGTGGCCCCGCAGCGCCCGGAGCCGACGATGCACGCCGAGCAGCTGGAGGAACCGGCCCCGCAGCTGGTGCCCGACACCCCGCTCAGCCGACGCCAGGCCCGGGAGCGCCAGCGTGAGCTGCGCGACCAGCTGGCCCCGAAGGCCAGTGACCGGTTGTCCGATTCCAGCGTTGAGCAGGAGAAGAAATAGTGGCTGACGAATCGAAGAAGCCGATGGACGACCAGCCGAACACCGGGCGGGAGGACAACGCCAAGGGAGCGCAGGGAACCCCGACCCCGAAGCCGGCTTCCGGCGCGCTGCCTGAACCCAAGCCGGCGGCCCCCCAACCGGTTACCGAGGCCAGCGGGTCCCACCGCGCCGCCGAGCCCGGTGCGGGTGCCGGCGCACCCGTGGGCGACGCGCCGAGCCCCGCCGAACTCAAGCGCCGGGCCAAGGCGGAGGCCAAGGCCGAGAAGAAGGCGCAGAAGCTGCGCCAGAAGCGGGAGAAGGCGCGCGGGCGCACCCGGGGCAACGAGCCGAACGAGGCATCTGCCGCCGGCAGCGCAGCAGAACCCGCGAAGAAGCCCGCGCAGCGCCAGCCGCAGGCCACGGATCCGGCTTCGGCACCCGCAAAGCCCTCCGGCCCACAGCCCGGGACCGCCCAGGCGGGCACGGATCGCCCCCAGACCAGCACGCCCGAGGGCGCCGGACCCGGAGCCGCGGGCACACCCGCGAGCCCGGTGCCCAAGCCGGCCGACGCCTCTGACGCCGCCCCGGCCCAGCCCGGC
>NZ_JAVGCZ010000164.1:0-3324 GCF_052928425.1 Glutamicibacter sp. BSL13 | reverse complement strand
CCCCACCCGGCGCTCTCCCGAGCTGCCCCCAGCCGCGCCGGCAGGCCCGCCGTGGCGGTGCCCGCCGTGGCGGTGCCCGCCGCCAGGCCGGCCGCCACGAGCAGGAGCAGGACGCCCCCGCCCCGGCGCAGCCAGCGCGGGGGACGCTGCCTATACAACAGCACCGTGGGGTGTGCCGATGTCATCTTGTTCCCTCCCCGGGCCGCGGCGGCCCCGATCCGCCCTCGGGTACGGCGAAGGGCGGCAACCCCGCGGTCACCGCCCCCTGCACCGTTTGGCCTAGCCCTTGAAGCGGGCGATGGAGCGCTCCAGCTCGGCCTCGGCGGCCTCGCGGCCCTCCCAGCCCTCGGCCTTGACCCACTTGCCCGGCTCCAGGTCCTTGTAGCGGGTGAAGAAGTGCTCGATCTCCTTGATCAGCCACTGGTCGATGTCCTCAAGCTCCTTGATGTGCTCAAAGCGCTTGTCGGTCGGAACGCACAGCAGCTTCGCGTCGCCGCCGCCGTCATCGGTCATGTTGAACACGCCGATCGGGCGGGCCTCGACCACCACGCCGGGCAGCAGGTCCACGCCGGGGATGAAGACCATGGCATCCAGCGGATCGCCGTCCTCGCCCAGGGTGTCATCGAAGTAGCCGTAATGGGTCGGGTACTGCATCGAGGTGAACAGCACGCGGTCCAGGCGCAGGCGGTGGGTTTCGTGGTCGATCTCGTACTTGACGCGCGATCCGGTCGGGATCTCGATAGTGACGTCGTGGCCCATTAAAAGCACGCTCCTAAACTAGTCTTAGGGATATCCGATTCCAAGCGTATATGGCAACGACGCAGAGTTGATAAACCGGGGAAGGGAAAAATTCGCGCATGAAGGCGTCCACCCGACGGCTGGTGACCCTGATCGCCGCAGCGACGGCGGCCCTGGCGATGATCGTGGCGATGTTCAGCGCCCCGCGCCTGTTCACCGGCGCCCCGCAGGCCTTCCACACCCCCGCCAGCGCCACCCTGGAGCCGGCGCCCGCGGCCCAGGTCACCGACCCGGGCGGGCAGGCGCCGATCCCGGATGCCGGGATCCTGACCGCCAAGCTCGACGCGATCCTGGCCGATGCCCCGGACGGCACCGGCTTCAGCGCCCAGGTGCTGGATTTGCCCACCGGCCAGGTGCTCTACGAGAAGAACGGCGCCGGGCCCGGCACCCCGGCCTCCAGCCTGAAGATCGCCACCGCCATCGCCGCCCTGGACACCCTGGGCGCCGAGCACCGGCTGCAGACCAGCACCCTGCTGGACGGGGACACCCTGGTGCTGCGCGGCGGCGGGGACGTGCTGCTGGGGGACGGGGCCTCGGATCCGGCGGCGACGGTGGGGCACGCCGGGATCAAGACCCTGGCCGAGCAGACGGCCAGGGAACTGAAGCTGCGCGGGGTGCAGCAGGTCAAGCTGTGGCTGGACGATTCGCTGTTCGCCGGCGCCCAGGGCAATGCGGCCTGGGACAAGTCGCTGTACACCTCGAACAACATTGCCGACCTCTACCCGCTGGCGCACTATGCCGGGCGGGCCTCCGCCGTGAAGGGCGCGGCCCATGAGCGGGATGCGGCCCAAGCGGTGCGCCGGGTCTTCGCCCGCGAACTGTCCGCGCACCTGCAGGTCACCGACGGCGGGCGCGGCGCCTATCCGGGCGGCGAGGTGCTGGCCAGCGTCGACTCGGCCCCGCTGGGGGCGCAGATCAAGCACATGCTGCTGGTTTCGGACAACTACCTGACCGAAACCATGGGCCGGCTGGTGGCCGTGGAGCTGGGGCTTGAGCCCGGACAGGCGAACCAGGCGGTGCAGCAGGTCGCCGAACGGCTTGGCGCGCAGGGGATGGAGCTGGCCGACGCCAGCGGCCTGGCCGCCAGCAACAAGGTGCCCCCGGCCGCGCTGACCGGCCTGCTGCACGCCGCCAGCCACAGCCCGGACGCGGGGCTGCGCGAGCTGGCGTACTGGCTGCCGGTGGCGGGGTACAGTGGCACCCTGGCCGATCGGCTGGGCACGGCGGACACCCGCGGGCTGATCCGCGCCAAGACCGGATCGCTGTCCGGGGTGGCCACCCTTACCGGGGTGACGCTGACCAGCGATGGCCGCCCGGTGGCCTTCAGCATCTTCGCCCACCACCCCGGCGGCGGACTGGCCCCGCACAAGCCGACCCTGGATGCGGCGGTGCGGGCGCTGCACGCCTGCGGCTGCCGCTAGCAGACCGTCAACCAAAGGAGAAACACCATGAACCAGTGGATTGACTGGGAGGTGGCCCTGTCCACCGCCAAGGCGCTGACCCCCGCCGGGCCGGCCCTGGACGGGGCGCAGGCCGCGCGGATCGTGGCCGAGCTGCGCCAGGCGGCGGAACTGGGTCTGCGCAAGGCCGAGGCGATCTCGGGGCTGGGCTCCACCAAGCCGGCCCAGGTGCTGGTGGTGGACCGCGCCGGATGGGCCAAGGCCGTGAGCCAGAACTTCGCCGCGATGATGCCCGAACTGCCCAGCACCCCGCCCAGCGTGCCGGTGATCGCCGGGGCCGAGCTGGGGGCGGTGCTCTCCATCCTCTCCACCCGGGTGCTGGGCCAGTTTGACCCCTACAGCGGTTCGCGGCTGCTGCTCAACGCCCCCACCATCACCCAGATCCGCGGGGAGATGAACCTGAACGCGGCGGACTTCTACCTGTGGATCGCCACCCACGAACAGACCCACCGGCTGCAGTTCGAGGTGGCCACCTGGGTGCCGGAGGTGATGCGTGAAACGCTGGCCGCGATCTTCACCGGCACCGGCGGCAAGACCCGCTCCATGGCCGAGATCGGCCAGCGGGTGAAGTCGCTGCGCAGCGAGGTGGGGGAGCTGACCACCATCATGTCGGTGCTTGAGGGCCACGCGATGGCGGTGATGAACGACGTGCACGACATCCCCAGCATCAAGACCATCCGCCAGCGCTTCGCCGCCCGCGGCCAGAACCGCGGGGTGATCGCCACCTGGGTGGGCAAGCTTTTGGGCATGGACGCCAAGGCCCGGCAGTACGAGCGCGGGGAGAAGTTCGTGCGCCACATCGTCGGGCAGATCGGCTATGACGGGTTCAACCGGATTTTCGAATCCCGCCAGGCCTTCCCCACGGCCAGCGAGCTGGACCACCCGCAGCAGTGGCTGGCGAGGATGGCGTGAGGCCGGCGCGATGAGCAGCGCCCTGTCCCAGGCCCGGATCGCCATTCAGCGCCAGGTTGGCGGGCAGTTCGTGCTGCTGGGGGTCTCCGGGGGATCGGACTCGCTGGGGATGGCGGTGGCCGCGGCCGAACTGGTGCGCGCGGGCAAGCTGCGC
>NZ_JAVGCZ010000163.1:0-3343 GCF_052928425.1 Glutamicibacter sp. BSL13 | reverse complement strand
GGTCCCAGAACGATGCCGATGCGTGAAGGCGGTACCAACAAGCCGGAATGGTGGTACCTGGTAGGCGGAAGACGTCGGTACCAGGTAGCTGGAATAGAGGTACCATTTCGCCCTATTCGGCAAGAAGGTCAGTGAGCGCATTTTCTACCACGATCCTGTGTCCCTATCGTCCAAGTACGGCAAGAAAGCCGCCAAGGAGGTTTCCTGTCATGAGTGCAATCCGTAGTGGCACCTTGCTGGCCGCAGCCTACGCAGGGCTCAGGCACTTTGGTGCTTTGCCTGAGTGGTTGGCATCGCTTTACTAAGCCATCACCAGGCGATGTTCCAGGCGCGCCCGGCGACGTCGAGGACAAGTTCCTGGTTAGCGTCAAGATGATCAATCGGGCGAGAACTATCCTCGAAGTGCGTTGTTGGGGTGGTCAGCCAAAGGAAGACATCTTCAGGCTCCCAGCCAGATTCGGAAACAGGTGAAAACAGCTCTTTGAGAGCTAGTCGCAGTTCAGATATGAAACCTCCTCAAAGTCATGTGGTCATTCTTTTGAGCCTTGCGCGTCATGACCTGCGAAGCAATTCGCAACGACACTTCTTGGTTAAGCACCTCAGCCCTCCAGCTCATCAATTAATGAGAGCTAGAAGGCTGAGGCAAAGATAGTCAGAAATCTCAAAGCTTACTGGCCGTCGATAAGAACCTTGTCAGTTCCACCAAACCATTTGATACCCGGAAATTCTGCTTCGATGTTAGAAACACTATCCGAAATGAACTCTACGGGGTCCGAAGGTTCGCTGAGCTCATGGACAAATATCGCCCGGATCGAGTTCTCAATTGGAAGGTGTTCAGGTGGGTTGTCCGTAAGCAACACGTCAAGGAACTGAGCACTAAGGTCATCATAAAAATTTCTGTAGATAATGACCTGACGATTATCGAGAGAGCCTCGAAGCCCTAAGTACTTCACCTTGCCCAATACTTCTGGATCAATTGAAGCGTAGACGTTGCGCAGCTGCTCCTCGGTTACTCTCGGAATCACATTACCCTTCGGGTAACGTGGTGGATTGCTGCCTTCAATGAATTGCCACGTCATTGATCGACCTTTCAAATGTTTCGCGGAGAGAACTAGAGCAAGAGAAATTACTTACGTGAGGCAATCTCTTTCTCTAGCGCTGCCTTACTAATGGTAGTCCCAACCTTGACCGGCTTGTATGAATAGGTAATAACCTCATGCTCGCCGCCCGGCGTCGAGCCCAAGGCTGCTGCACGCCCACTCGTCACATTGTTCACCCATGACGGGCATACTGTTGGACCAATGCAGTATACGGTCATCAGACCTAAGCGACCATTAATGGGTTGACCATAGTACGACTGCTTGTAAGCCGTTTCAACCACTGCTTTTACTTGTATCTGCTTGTCAACGATGCAGTTGACGAGCTTGTCGTCACATCGCAATTTGCGGGCATACGAAGTCATTGCGCGCTGGGTTCCTTCAACTTTTATCGTTGGGCTACCCATAGCCCATGACATAGTCTTGAGATTCCAAATGCCGTGCTTGTGATAACTCTTGTCATACCCGAAGCCCTTTTTCCCATCGAAATAGCCTCGGCGAATAGGCCAGTTCGATGCATGCCCTTGACCATAGGCCAAGATTTGACTCGCTGGATAGTATGCCGCTGGCGTGCCGATCGCCGATTCAATAGTCGGTACTTGGTTTTTATCAGTCGACGCGCTTGCGGCTTGAGGCAATAAAAGGATAGTGGCAAGCAATCCAACGAGGGCTGTCAGTCCCCAACTTCTGTGCGTGCTCCTGTGATTCCCCAACTGGGCTACCTCATTTTCCTGTCTAGTGATGAACTGCATCTCGATTGAATGCAGGATAGCTTTGCGAGTAAAGGTAAGTGAAATACTGACATCCCCATAGTGAGCACCACTCACGGATAACAATGTAGGTAGGGGTATGAAATGTCAATTTCATTCCACTGTTTCGCTCAAATAGTTTCAAGACAGGGACCTAAATACACCAATCCATACTGGTAGGCTGATTGGAATTCGCCTTTCGGCTCATCGCGGATACACGCTGTTCGGTAGTCTGCAGACAACGTTTTTGCAATCCTCCGCACTAAGGGGGGGGTATGAATAGTCTCTCAAAGGAGACCCATTAAAACCCGGCTAGTCGCAGTCTACACCCGTCCAATTCTGACCCGATTCACCCTCAACTCGAATGGCGAGTACACCGGCACAGAAGTCGAGCGCCAGCGCCCATATCCAGTGGAGGACCTACCAGTCATGGGCCTTGAAGGAGTTCGTCCAGACCATTCGCTTGCCGGCTGGTACGCCAAGGTCCTAGAGGTCAACGACGATTCGCCCAGCTTCAGTCAGTTCACTTCCTTCAGTCAGTTCACTTCGCCAACCCCATTCGAACTAAGGCAGGCAGCGTGAGCTGAGTTCTCAATCCCCTCCCATACAGGTAGATGAGTCGATTGGAGATCAGCAGATGGGGGGTGGGCTGAGTAGGGGTTCATCCAATTCCGGGTAGCCCCAAAGGATCTACTCAGAGTGGGAATCTATAGGACTCTGAAACATTGCATCCCCTTCTATATGGAGGTTTAGCTTCCCCGGCCTCCGAACCCTTCACAGCTCTCAAGAATTAATGAGCTTGAAATTATTGCGCTCCCTTGTTAGAGGGATAAGACAGCTACACCCCCCTTCTTTCATTTATAAGTGAAAACAAGTACAGTAAATAGGACACGACAGCACACGACAGGGTAGGACAGGAAGGTATGACGATGAGCGCAACATTGCTTAGAAACGAAGTTATTGTGTCGTCCGAGGATCTGACGACTGTCCGCCGCGAAGTTGAATCCAGCCCTGCAGAGGTCAAAAGTTTTGCGGCCATCATGTCCAACGGTGATACCCGCGCGCTTCCTCCCGAGCTGTCTAAGATCATCGATTTAGCATTTCGTGCTCTGGCTGCCAATGGCAGCGTTACTGTGGCGACCCTGCCCGATGAGCTCACCAGTAACACTGCGGCTGAGGTTTTGGGCGTTTCTCGGCCAACGCTCTTGAAGCTCGCCAAAAACGGAGAAATCTCCTCATTCAAGGTGGGCACCCATACCCGTTTTAACCGCGACGAGGTACTAGCCTTCAAGACCAAGAGAGAAGTTACGCGCCGTAAGGCACTGGTGGAATTGATGGACATAGAAGACCAACTCGAAGACATGGCCTAACCCAGCGGTTTCATCGTGGCGTTGAGGGCCGCTGATTTCCGGTTTTTCCCAGAGTCGGCGGCTTTCCCTGGTTTCGGGGTCGCTGCTGCCACCATGGTCACTGGTGTGGGTGCCGGGTTCCACTGTT
>NZ_JAVGCZ010000162.1:0-3781 GCF_052928425.1 Glutamicibacter sp. BSL13 | reverse complement strand
GCCAGCCAGCGGGCCGACTCCTCGATCAGCTCGATGCGTGGCGGGTGCTCATAGGCCTCGGCCAGCGCATCACGCACCGGCGGGACCATGACCGGGGCCAGCAGCACGTCCTGCGGCACCTCCACCCAGACCGGGCCCATGGGCACGGTGATCGCCTCGGCCCAGGCGTCCTGGATGGCCGAGGGGATCGAGGAGGCGTGGTGCACGGTGCGCTGGAACTTGGTGACGTTCGCGGCCGAGGCCTTTTGGTCATCAAGCTGGTGCAGCATGCCCTTGCGCCGGGCGCCCAGTCCATCCACCGGAATCTGGCTTGCCACCACCACCATCGGCACGCCGGTGGCGTAGGCTTCCTGCAGCCCGGCCAGGGAGGTTAGCGCCCCGGGGCCGGTGGAGAGGAACAGCACGCCCACTTCCCCGGTGGCCCGGGAGTAGCCGTCGGCGGCGAAGGCGGAGTTGTTCTCCACCCGGGAGGAGACGAAATGCAGGTCCGAGCGGGAGAGCGCGTCAAAGAGCCCCAGCGCGTGCTGCCCGGGAATTCCGAACACGGTCCTGGCACCGAGCGCGCTGAGCGTCTCAATGACCAGGTCCCCGCCGTTGCGTTGCGCGGTGTTGGACATGCTAGTTCATTCCCTTGCCGTGGCGCAGGTCGCTGATCAGGCTGATCAGGTCGTAGGTGACGTGGGAGGCGGCCACGCCGGTGATCTCGGCATGGTCGTAGGCCGGGGCCACTTCCACGATGTCCGCGCCGACGATGTTCATCCCGCGCAGCCCGCGCAGGATTTCAAGCAGCTCGCGGCTGGTGATCCCGCCGGCTTCCGGGGTTCCGGTGCCCGGGGCGTGGGCCGGGTCCAGCACGTCGATGTCCACCGAGATGTACAGCGGGCGGTTGCCGATGCGGTCGCGCAGCTTGTCCACGATTTCACGCACCCCCTGGTAGTACACGTCCGAGCTGGTGACGATGCCGAAGCCGAAGCGCTTGTCGTCCTCCAGGTCCTTCTTGCCGTACAGCGGGCCGCGGGTGCCGACGTGGCTGATGGCCTCGGTGTCCAGGATGCCCTCTTCCACCGCACGGCGGAACGGGGTGCCGTGGGTGTATTCGGCACCAAAGTAGGTGTCCCAGGTGTCCAGGTGCGCATCGAAGTGCAGCAGCGCCACCGGTCCGCCGGCACGCTGGGAGGCGGCGCGCAGCAGCGGCAGGGCGATGGTGTGGTCCCCACCGATGGTGACCAGCGAGGCCCCGTCCTCGGTCAGTTCCAGTGCGTTGTGTTCAATGGCTTCGATGGCCTCGTTGATGTTGAACGGGTTCACCGCCATATCCCCGGCGTCGGCGACCTGGCTCAGCGCGAACGGGGAGATGTCCACGGCCGGGTTGTAGGGGCGGATCAGGCGGGAGGACTCGCGCACGTGGGTGGAGCCGAAGCGGGCACCGGGACGGTAGGAGACCCCGGTGTCGAACGGGACGCCCACGATCTTGATGTCCGCCTTTTCAACCTGGTCCAGGCGCGGCAGCCGGGCGTAGGTTCCGGCACCGGCGTAGCGCGGGATCAGTGCGGCATTGATGGGTCCGAGCTTGCCGTTTTCCTCGATACGGATTTCTTCCACGGCTGGTCCTTTCGACGCTGAAGGGGAAAACCTCTGTTTTCCAATAGGAAACTCTCGTTGTCGAATATGCTATTTTCCCCTGCCCGTCCCGTCAAGGGTGAGGGTCCGTTCCGGACGCCGCGGGCCGGCGGAAGACCGACGCGGTCTGCCGCGTTCCCGGTCTTCGGCCGGCCCCTGGAAATGGCGTGGATGGCGCCTAGGCGAGGTCCAGGACCGCCTGGCGCAGCACCTGCAGCCCATCGCGCAGCAGCTCCTGGCCGATCACCAGCGGCGGCAGCAGCCGCAGCACATTGCCGTAGGTGCCGCAGGTCAGCGTCAGCACCCCGGCCGCGTGGCAGGCCTGGGACACCGCCGCTGCCAGTTCCGGGCGCGGGGCCAGGGTGTCGCGGTCCGCGAACTCAACGGCCAGCATCGCCCCGCGCCCCCGCACCTGGGCCACGCTGTCGGTGGAGTCCACCAGCGGCTCCAGCATCTGGCGGGTGAGTTCCTCGATCCGCCGGGCGTTGCGCAGCACGCTGCCGTCCTCGAACTGCTCGAAGACCGCCAGCGCCGCCTCACAGGCCAGCGGGTTCCCGGCGTAGGTGCCTCCCAGGCCTCCGGCGTGCGGCGCGTTCATCAGCTCCGCCCGCCCGGTCACCGCGGAGAGCGGCACGCCGTTGGCCAGCGCCTTGGCGGTGAGCACCAGGTCCCCGACCACGTCCTCGTGTTCGGCGGCGAACAGCTTGCCGGTGCGTCCGATCCCGGCCTGAATCTCGTCTAGCACCAGCACGATACCGTATTTGTCCGCCAGGGCCCGCAGCCCGGGCAGGAAACCGGGCATCGGGACGATGAACCCGCCCTCGCCCTGGATCGGCTCAATCACCATGGCCGCAAAGCTCCGTGCCCCGTGCTCCACAATTTGCTGCTCCACCAGGGCCAGCAGCTCGTGGACGTCGCGGCCCTGCGAACGTAGCGGGTTCGCGGAGGCGGCGCGCACGATGTGCTCGGGCAGGGGTCCGAAGTTCAGCTTGTAGGGGTTGACCTTCGACGTCATCCCCATGGTCAGCAGTGAGCGTCCGTGGTAGGCCTCGTCGAAGACCAGGATGTTCGGCCGTCCGGTGGCCGCGCGGGCGATCTTCACCGCGTTCTCCACGGCCTCCGCGCCGGTGGAGAACAATGCGGTGCGCTTGGCGAAGTCGCCCGGGGTGTTGCGGTTCAGCCACGCGCAGACGCGGGTGAAGGACTCGTACTCGCTGACCATGAAGCAGGTGTGGGTGAACTTCTCCAGCTGCTGCGCCACCCGCTGGGCAACGCGCTGGTTGGCCGCGCCCAGGGAGGTCACCGCGATCCCGGAGGCAAGGTCGATCAGCCGGTTGCCGTCCACGTCCTCGATGATCCCGCCATCGGCGCGCT
Source organism: Glutamicibacter sp. BSL13 (assembly GCF_052928425.1). Classification (NCBI taxonomy): domain Bacteria; kingdom Bacillati; phylum Actinomycetota; class Actinomycetes; order Micrococcales; family Micrococcaceae; genus Glutamicibacter; species Glutamicibacter sp. BSL13. The sequence continues at coordinate 787 of NZ_JAVGCZ010000162.1, read as the reverse complement.
GCACGAACACCGGCAGGGTAATCCCAAAGCCGTCACTGACCTCGGCCAGCCGCTGGGCATGCAGTTCCCGGGAACGCGGGCCGGGGATCTGGGTGGCCAGGTGGCGGCTTTGGGGCAGGCGGTGGGCGCTGTCGGCGGCAGGGTTCGAAGCGAGCGGGGACAGCATGGCGGAAGGCAGGGTTTCAGTCATGGGAACCACGCTATGATCCGGCGGTGACACGCGTCACTGGCCGTTCCATCCAATTCGACGGTTCGTACAGGATAATTTGCACCGTGATCACGCTTTTGCAATTGGGCACCGAGTTGGGGCGCAGCTTCTACCCGGCCAGCGGCACCACGTTTCGGGCCAACCCGGTCACCGGGGTGCACATTTCCGAGCTGGCCGACCCCACCCCCTACCTGGAGGGCGGGGAGCTGCTGCTGACCACGGGCATGTCCTTCGCCGACACCGCCGAGGCCAGCACCGAGTACCTGGGGCGGCTGGCCGCGCATGGAATCACCAGCCTGGGCCTGGGGCTGGGGCCGTGGCTGGACGAGGTTCCCTCCTGGGTGGCGGCCGGCTGCCAGCGGCTGGGCATCCAGCTTGGGGTGGTGCCCGATGAGGTCCCCTTCCAGCAGGTTTCCCGCGCCTACTGGCGGCTGAGCGCGCGCAGCGACGCCAGCAACCTGATGGAGAGCCTGGGCACCCAGACGGCCCTGGCCCGGGCGGCGAACCGGGCCGATGCGGACAGCTCGGTCATCCGCGAACTGGCCCGGGCACTGGGCGGGTGGGCCGCCTACCTGCGGG
>NZ_JAVGCZ010000161.1:0-3807 GCF_052928425.1 Glutamicibacter sp. BSL13 | reverse complement strand
GCAGGTGCCCGTCCACGTAGCGTCCGTGCAGCACGAAGTCGATGTCCAGTTCCGGCCAGTCCCCGCTCTGGTTGTCACGGTGCCCGGCGTCGCGGAAGGCGCGCACCGTGTAGGTGCGCATCACCCCGCGCTCCTGCGGGTCGATCGCCAGCCAGCGCTGGTACCAGCCGGCCTGCTCGGCGGGGCTGGTCAGCCCGGCCGGGCGCATCGCGGCCAGCTCCTGGGGCAGCATGCCGGCCTTGTTGGTGGCCAGCAGCAGCTTGATGCGCATGTCCAGCGGGTGGCTGTTGGTGCCAAAGTGCTCCAGGTCCGGACCGGCCAGGGTGATGCGCCGGAAGGAGTGGGAGATGTTCTCGGCGCGTACCACCTCGGTCTCAAACGCCAGGGTCGGGCAGTGCTCGGCACTGGGCCGCAGCTCGGCGGAGAGCTCCTGCCGCCCCTCCGGGGTCCGCGGCTGCTTCGCCGGCTGCTCGGTGACCTCCGGGGTGGAGATGTCCCGGCGCACGATCCCGTTCGCGGCCAGCAGGCTTTCGGCGCGCAGCACCCGGTGCTTGCCGATGGGCAGCACCAGCGGGGTGCCGGCCACCGGGTCGGGGATGACCCGCGAGGGCATCCCGAACACCTCCTTGACGGTTTTCTCGGTGACCACCACGCTGGGGTGCCCGGAGGCGAAGACCTTCCCGTCCTTCAGCGCCACCAGGTGGTCGGCGTAGCGGGCGGCCAGGTTCAGATCGTGCAGCACGATCACCACGGTGATCCCGCGGGTGCGGTTCAGCTCGGCGATCACGTCCAGCACCTCGAGCTGGTGGGCGATGTCCAGGTAGGTGGTCGGCTCATCCAGCAGCAGCAGCCCGGTTTCCTGGGCCAGCGCCATCGCGATCCACACGCGCTGGCGCTGCCCGCCGGAGAGCTCATCGACCGGGCGTTCGGACAGCTCCGAGGTGCGGGTCAGCTCCATGGCCCGGGCCACGGCGGCCTCGTCCTCCGCGGAGAAGCGCTTGAACCAGCCCTGGTGCGGGTAGCGGCCGCGGCTGATCAGCTCGCGCACGGTGATCCCGTCCGGGGCGTTGGGGGTCTGCGGCAGCAGCCCCAGCTTCTTGGCCACCTCCCGCGCCGGGCGGGTGTGGATGTCCGAGCCGTCCAGCAGCACCTGGCCCTGGGCGGGCTTGAGCAGCCGGGCCAGCGCGCGCAGCAGCGTGGACTTTCCGCAGCCGTTGGCGCCGACCACCATGGTCACTTCCCCGGTGGGGATTTGCAGTGAGAGTTCATCGACGATGGTGACCTTGTCGTAGGCCAGCGTCAGGCCTGTGGCCCGCAGATCGGCCATGGGTTATCCCCCGTTTCCAGTTGAGTTGGCACGCACCAGGACCCATAGCAGGAACGGTGCGCCGAATGCTCCGGTGATCACGCCCACCGGCAGGGACACTTGCGCAAAGAGGTTCGCGGCCGCGAAGTTCGCCACCACGACGATCACCGCGCCGGTCAGGGCTGATAATCCAATGTTAATGGCCGATCGGGTCAGCGCGGCACTGATCGGCCCGGCCAGGAAGGCGACGAAGGCCAGCGGGCCGGTGACCGCCACCGGGATCGCGCCCATCGCCACCGCGGTGAACACCAGCAGCGCGCGGGCCGCCGGAACGTTCAGCCCGAGTGCCGCGGCGGTGTCCTCCCCCAGCTCCAGCAGCTTCAGCTGGCGCACCACCACCGGCACCAGCACCAGGCCCACCACCCCCAGCCCGAGGCACAGCACCGCCGCCGCATCCCAGGTGGCGGCGGACAGCGAGCCGGTCAGCCAGCGGATCGCGTCCCCGGCGGTGTTCAGCTGGGCCTGGGTGAGCAGGTACTGGATCACCGCCTGCAGCATCGCCCCGATCGCCAGCCCGGCCAGGATCAGCCGCGGGCCGGTGCGGGTGCCGGAGGCCGAGAGCCAGTAGATCACCGCCGCCACCCCCAGCCCGCCGGCCAGGGCGGCGGCGTTCATCGCCCAGCCGTTGACCCCGAAGTACACCATCGCCACGATCGCCGCGGCCGCCGCACCGTATCCGACGCCGATCACGTCGGGGCTGGCCAGCGGGTTGCCCAGCCAGCGCTGGAACAGGGCGCCGCTGACCCCGAAACCGGCCCCGGCCAGCGCCCCGACCACCAGGCGGGGCAGGCGGTCCTCCATCACGATGAACGAGGTGCCCGGCACGCTCTGCCCGCCCAGCACGGCCAGCACCTCGCCGGGGTCCAGGGCCTCGCGCCCCCAGAACAGGTAGGCGGCGGCGCCGCCCAGCAGCGCCAGCACCAGCCACAGGGCGCTGACCGCTGCCCGGGTGCGCCGCGGGGCGCGTTCGGCCAGGGCGGCGGTGACCCGGGATTTTGAGGTTGGCAGGTTCACAGGCTCACCGCCTTCATGCCGCGGCGCATCAGCGCGATGAACAGCGGCGCGCCAACCAGCGCGCACATCACCCCGGCCTGCACTTCCCCCGGCGGGGCGATCAGCCGTCCAAGCACGTCGGCGGCGAGCATCAGCACCGGCCCGGCCAGCAGGCACCCCGGCATCAGCCAGCGGTAGTCCGAACCGATCAGCAGGCGCACCGCATGCGGGATGATCAGCCCGACGAACGCGATCGGCCCGGCCACCGCGGTGGCGGTCCCGGCCAGCAGCACGATCCCGATCGACCCCAGCAGCCGCATCCGGCCCAGGTTGAAGCCCAGCGCGGTCGCGGTCTGTTCGCCCATCGCCACCGCGTTGGAGACCCGGGCGGTGCCCAGCACGATGAGGCAGCCCAGCAGCACCACCGGCAGGGCGGTGAGGTAGGTGTCCACCCCGCGTGCGGCCAGGGTGCCGATCTGCCAGAACCGGAATTCGTCCAGCGCGGCCCGGGAAATCATCAGCAGCGCGTTGGTCACTGCGGTCAGCCCCACCGCCAGGGCGGCGCCGGCCAACGCCAGCTTGATCGGGGTGGCGCCCTCCCGCCCGATGGAGGCGACCAGGTAGACCAGGGTCATCACCGCCGCGGCCCCGGCAAACGCGGCCAGCATCATCCCGCCCAGGCCCAGCGAGCCGAACAGCGCGATCGAGACGACCACCGCCAGCGCGGCGCCGGCGTTCAGCCCCAGGATCCCGGGGTCGGCCAGCGGGTTGCGGGTCAGCCCCTGCATCCCGGCCCCGGCCAACCCCAGCGCCGCGCCGGTGACCAGGGCCCCGACGGTGCGCGCAATGCGCGAATGCACCACCGCATGTTCCGGGTTGGCCGCGTCATAATCGGCCAGGGTGCCCAGCACCGAGGCCAACGGCACCGGCCGGGCCCCCAACGCCAGGGAGGCGCCCACGCCCAGGATGAGCAGCAGCAGCAGGCCCAGGCACACCCCGAGCTTGCGCCCGGGGCGGATCGCGGTGCTGCGCGTTGTACTTTCGGTCGCGCTCATTGCTTCCTACACTCGTTGCTATGAAAGATCTTGCCAGTCCCACCATTCTGGGCCCCGGGCTCGCCGTGCTGCGGGCCGCGAACCCCTCGCAGATGACCCTGGAGGGCACCAACAGCTACCTGCTCTTCGACGTCCACGCCACGCTGGGCGCCGGCAGCCCCGTGGTGCTCATCGATCCGGGCCCGGACCTGGAGGAGCACCTGGCCGCGTTGGCCGCCCACCGGGTGGTGCTGGTGCTGATCACCCACCGGCATGCCGATCACACCGGCGGGATCGACCGGCTGCACCGGCTGACCAACGCCCCGGTGCGCGCGCTGCTGCCCGAGCACTGCCGCGACGCCGCGCCGCTGTCGGACCGGGAGGTCATCGACGCGGCCGGGGTGCGCCTGCAGG
>NZ_JAVGCZ010000160.1:0-3903 GCF_052928425.1 Glutamicibacter sp. BSL13 | reverse complement strand
CGCCGGGGGTAATGCGGCGGGCCAGGTGGGGAGCGGCGAGGCCGAGGAAGGCGATGGCGCCGATGGCCGCGGTCGCCGAGCCGGCCAGGACGACCACCGCCAGCAGACCGACTACCCTGTCCCGGGTGACATTGCGTCCGAGGCTTGAGGCAACCTCGTCGCCCAGTGCCAGCGGATCCAGGGACGGGGCGTTGAATACCGTCAGCACCACCCCGAGCAGCAGCCAGGGGGCGATGTCCCAGAGCACCGAGGCGTCCCGGCCGGAGAGCGAGCCGACCGTCCAGTAGCGGAAGCGGTCCATGGTCACCCGGTCCATGAGCACCACGGTGCTGGAGACCGCGTTGAGCACCCCGGTGACGATGGCCCCGGCGAGCACCAGGCTGGTGGCCGCGCTGGTCATCCGGATGCGCGAGGCCAGCCCCAGCACCACCGCGCCGGCCAGCAGCGCGCCGAGCAGCCCCAGCAGGGTGTATTGAGCCGGGGACGCCAGGCGCAGCACGCTCAGGGCGAAGACCACCCCGCAGGCAGCGCCGGAGGTGACGCCCAGCAGGCCGGGGTCGGCCAGCGGGTTGCGGGTATGTGCCTGACACAGGGCTCCGGCCACGCCCAGCGCCACACCGCAGACCAGTCCGAGCAGCGTTCGCGGCACCCGCAGGTCCAGGACCGCCGTGCTCGCCTCGGGCATGCTGATCCGGTCTCCGGCGAGGTAGGCGAACACGTGGCCGGGGGCCAGCGGTTGTGAGCCGAGCAGCACGCTGGCGGCCAGGGCGATGAGCAAGATGCCCCCGGACGCGGCGAAGACCGGCAGGCCCCTGCGGGCCGGCCGGTCGGTCGTCGTGTTGCCTAGGGTGGTGGATGCCACCGCTAGTCCTCGTCGTGGTGGTGGTCGTGGTCTGCCATGCCTCGGCGCCAGTAGCCGTCCACATCCCAGTTGTCCCGCTCCAGGCCCAACTCATTCTTCAGGTAGCGGCGCAGCGGCTTGATGCTCATCGATTCCCCGGCCACCCAGACAAACCCCTCGCCGTCGGGCAGTTCCAGCCCGCGAACCGCTTCCTCCAGCAGGTTCGTGCTGCCAGCCGGCCGCGCACCGCGGTGCAGCCACTGCGCCGAGAGCTGTGCCGGGCTCTCGAGGGGAATCTCGTCCGCGGAGTCCTGCACCTCGATGAAGGCGAACACCTTCGCCTCGGGGCGCAGCGCCGAGACCCAGCGGGCCAGGGCCGGCAGCGCGGTTTCGTCGGCTGCCAGCACATACCAGTCAAAGACGTCCTTGACGCGGAAGGAGCCGCGCGGGCCGAGCAGCGCCAGCTGGTCCCCGACCTGAGCGGTGCCTGCCCAGCGTCCGGCGATGCCGTGCTCGTGCAGCACGAAGTCCAGGTCCATCCAGCCCTCGGCCGGGTTGGCGTCGCGGATGGTGTAGTCGCGGCTGATCATCGACCGCCCGTCAATCCAGCGGTCGTTCTGGACCGTGGGCAGCACCGGCTGCCCCTGAGAATCCTTGTCGAAGAACACCTTCACGTGGTCCTCCGGTGCCACCGAGCGCAGCGACTTCAGGTCCTCGCCCACCACCCTGATGCGCACCATGCGCGGACCCAGCGCGGTCACCGATGAGACGGTGACCAGCCGTGGCATAAGCGGGTGGGTGTAGGTGGCGTTCTTGGCGTTCTGCTCATCGGGCAGGATCTGCTCTCCGGTGAGCTGGTCATGGCTGGTGATGATCATCGAATTCTCCTGGAAGGCGTGTGGCGGACGGTGAAGTGCTGGCTAGAGTCCCTTGAGTACTTCCTCGATCTGCTCGACCACGCGCAGCGCCGCACCGTAGTTGTCCGGGAAGAAATGGGTGACCCCAAAGGCATGCTTGTCCTTCACCGCCGGCAGGGCGTTGAACGTGGACTGGCGCTCCAGGATGTCCAGCGCATCCGAGGACCCGTCGAGGTATTCGGGATAGAGCACCACGGAGGCGTCATCGATCTTGGAGAGCTGTTCGAAGGACAGGAAGACCCCGTTCTCCTTGGACTCCTCGGCCACCACCTTGGCAGCGGGGGCGCCCAAGTCCTTGAGCACCGCCCCGATCCAGGAGATCTGGGAATAGACGGTCACATCCTCGTAGGCGTCCACCGCCGCGAAGGTGTTGGCGTCGAGTTTCTCGCGGTAGTCTCTGGAGACCTGCGCGACTTTGTTCTCGTAGGCCTGCTTCTGGGCGGCGGCTTCCTCGCCGTTGCCCAGCACCTGGGCCATCTGTGCCGAGGCGTCGCGCACCGTGGCCGAGCCGTTGGTGCGGATCAGCACGGTCGGGGCGATGGCGTTGAGCTTTTCGAACTCCGCCTTCTTCTCTGCGCTGAGTTCCTGGGACTCATCCTCGCCGCCGCGCACGAAGCCGATCATCAGATCCGGCTTGAGCTCTACGATCTTCTCGTAGTCCCACCCATCCGGGGAGAGCACGCTGGGAAGGTCGGCCACGCCCTTGTAGTCCTCGGCGTCGCCGAAGGAGTCGTCATAGGCGTCCCCGGCGGTAGCCACCGGGGTGTGTCCGGCCTCGACCGATGGCACGGTGCCGCCCTCCAGGGCGATGACGCGCTGCGGATCGGCGGGGATCTCGACCTCGCCGAAGGCCGTCTGGACCTTGGTGGTGCCGGTGGTCTGCTCGGCGGCCGCGCCGGAAGACTGCGGGGCCTCGGCACTGGAGGCACATCCGGTAGCCAGCAGGGACAGCGCGAGGACGGCCGCGGCCATGCGGGAGCGGGGGAAGTTCTTCATGTCTGGTGCTTTCTGTAGCTGTTGTCTCGTCTCGTGGCAGCCGCGGACGAGCGGCCTGCGACTGCGGCGGGCGAAGCCCTCCCGGTGGTGGCCGCTCCAATGGTCGGATGTGGCACCGCGACTCAACCTAACATAAGGTGAGCCTTACCTCTAAAAGTTCTGCACATGTTGTGTAATCAAAAGCGATGGACGTAAGGGGTGACTCAGTCCCACGGTGCGTGAGCCGTACGATGGGATCTATGGACTTCACCCCCGTGCAGCATGCCGCCGACGCCGTTTACGTCGCGGTGGCCACTCCCGCCCAGGTACGCGTTGGAGTGGGACCGCTCGGCGGATACGAGCACGTGTTGGGCGCCGAGGCGACTCGGGCCGATTCCCTGAAGGTGGCGGCCGACGTCGAGGCGTACCTGGCATCCCGGGCCCTGCTGCGCCTGCTCGTGGCGCAGCTGCGCGATGGCTCCACTGCCAAGGCCGGGCTCGTTGGCCTCACCCGGCACTGCCTGGACTGCGGGAATGGGGACCACGGCCAGCCACGCGCCGCGGGCTGGGCCCTGTCCTCCTCGCGCACCCGGCAGCTGGTGCTGGCCGCCGCCGCGCCGGCGGGGGTCCTGATGGGAGCCGATATCGAGCGTGAGCCGCAGGCCGGGGCCGCGGGGGTTTTCGAGGGCTTTGACACCCTGGTGCTCAGCAACGCAGAGCGCATAATCGTGGCCGGATGCAAGGAGCCGGACCGGCTGCGCATCGCGGCCTTCGGCGCCAAGGAGGCGCTGCTGAAGGCCACCGGTGAGGGGCTGCGGCGCGAGCCGGCATCCCTTCCAGTGCTCGGGCCGCACAGCGCCGCGGCCCTGGACACCGGCGCCTGGCAGCGGGTCCAGCTTCCTGCAGGCGGCCCGCAGCTGCAGCTGTGCTGGATCCCGGCCCCCAGCGGGCACGTCGCCTCGCTCGCCGCCTCGCGGCCGCTGCCGGTTCGGCGGCTGGCGCCGCGCCAGCTGGGCCTGCCAGCTGGCAGCTGACCTGTTTTCCGTCACTGCCCCGGGCGCGCGGCGGCGTCCCCGACCGGCGCTGGCTCGCCTCCCTCGACCGGTTCGGGCGCAGGTTCGGCCACCCGCAGGGTGCGCAGCTGGTGGGCACCCACATACACCGCGGCGG
>NZ_JAVGCZ010000159.1:0-3957 GCF_052928425.1 Glutamicibacter sp. BSL13 | reverse complement strand
CCCCGGCGCGGCCGCTGCCCCCGGTGCGGTCCCGGGCGGCGGACCCGTCATGGATCCGGGCGCCGGCCCGGCGCGGCAGTAGGCTGAAGGCATGCCTGCTATCCGCGTGGTGATCGCCGATGACCAGCCCCTGATCGTCTCCAGCCTGCAGCTGATCCTGGAAACCGACCCGGGGATCAGCGTGGTGGGCACCGCCGGCACCGGGCGCCAGGCGATCGACACCGCCACCGCCCTGGAGCCGGATGTGGTGCTCATGGACATCCAGATGCCAGAACTCGACGGGATCGCCGCCACCGCCCAGCTCGCCGGCCAGACCGGCGCCAAGATCATCGTGCTGACCACCTTCAACCGCGACGACTACCTGTTCGACGCACTGCAGGCCGGCGCCAGCGGGTTCCTGCTGAAGAACGCCGAACCGGAAATACTCATCCACGCGGTGCACCAGGTCGCGGCCGGGCACGGGCTGCTGGCCCCGGAGGTCACGCTGAAGCTGATCCGCCACCGGCTGCACCCCGCCGCCCACCCCGACCCGGTCCCGCCCACCGGCCCCGGCGTGCACCCCGCCGACGGCGGCGGCACCGCCGCGTCCCGCCCGGTTGCGGAGCAGGCGGTGCTGCAGCGGCTGACCGAACGCGAAACCCAGGTGCTGCGCGCCCTGGCCGGCGGGCAGAACAACCAGGAAATCGCCGCCCAGCTCGGGCTGAGCGAGGCCACGGTGAAAACCCACCTGTCCAACCTGCTGGCCAAGGCCGGGCTGCGCGACCGGGTCCAGGCGGTGCTCTTCGCCCACCGCGCCGGCCTCATCCAATAGTTTCATCCCTGCGCGTGAGCCGTACCGGCCAAAGCCCACCTAGGCTGGAGGGCACAACCCCCACCCCGCCCGCACGGCACGGAACCCAGCCAAGGAGCCCACGTGCTTGAACTGCGAAACATCAGCCGGTCCTTCGCCGAGCACCAGGTGCTGCACGATGTCAGCTTCCAGGTGCCCGCCGGTTCCCTGACCGGCTTCGTCGGCGCGAACGGGGCCGGGAAGACCACCACGATGCGCATCATCATGGGGCTGCTGGCCGCCCACCACGGCACGGTCCGGCTCAACGGCGGCGATCTGGGCGCAGGCACCCGCCGCGGCTTTGGCTACATGCCCGAGGAGCGCGGCCTCTACCCGAAGCAGCCGGTCATCGACCAGCTGGTCTACCTCGGCTCCCTGCACGGCCTGGCCCGCTCCACCGCCCGGCAGCGGGCCATGGAACTGCTGGAACGCTTCGGCCTGGCCGAACGGGCCCGGGCCAAGCTCGAATCCCTGTCCCTGGGCAACCAGCAGCGCGTGCAGGTCACCGCCGCGCTGCTGCACGAACCGCAGGTGCTGGTGCTCGACGAACCGTTCAGCGGCCTGGACCCGCTGGCGGTGGACGCGATGAGCTCCATTCTGCGCGACTACGCCAACCGCGGAGTGCCGATCCTGTTCTCCAGCCACCAGCTGGACCTGCTGGAAAACCTCGTCGACCACCTGGTCATCATCCAGGACGGACGCATCCTGGCCAACGACGCGGCCGGGGCCCTGCGCCGGCGCCACACCGACAAGCACCGGCTGGTGCTGGAGCACGACGCCGGCTGGCTGCGCGAGCACCCCGGGGTCACCGCCCTGGATGTTTCCGGGCCCGAGGCGCTGGTCAGCTTCGCCGACCCCCAGCTGGCCCAGCAGGTGCTCGCCGAGGCGATGCGCCGCGGCGCCGTCCACGAATTCGCCACCCACCGCCCCACCCTGGCCGCCATCTACCGGGAGATCATCCGATGAGCACCACCCCCGCCTGGCTGACCGTGACCCTGCGCGAAGTCGAGACCAAGGTCCGCGACAAGGCGTTCATCATCTCCACCCTGATCACGGTCGGGCTGATCGTCGGCTCCATCGCGCTCTCCGGGTTCCTGGCCAACCGCACCAGCACCTACACGGTGGCCGGCGCCGACCAGCCCAGCCTGCGGGTGCTGGAGCACGCCCAGCAGACCCAGCCGCAGGACGTGGACCTCTCGGTGCAGAACCTGCCCGACGACCAGGCCCGCCAACAGCTGGAGGCCGGCACCCTGGACGCGGTGCTGCACTCCAGCGGCCCCGGGAAGTTCACGCTCACCGGTGGCGAAGAGGTGCCCGCCAAGCTGCGCAGCCTGCTGGACACCTCCGTCGAGCAGGTGCTGACCGCCGAGCTGCTCAGCAGTGCCGGCATCGATCCGGGGCAGCTGCCGGCGGACACGGCGCTGAGCGTCACCCTGCTGCAGGGGGACGCCGAACGCAACTCGATGATCCAGGCCATGGCGTTCGTCTTCTCCTTCCTGTTCTACATGGCCGCACTGATCTTCGGGATGCCGATCGCCAACTCCGTGATCGAGGAGAAGCAGAACCGGGTGGTGGAGATCCTGGCCAGCACGATCCGGCTACGCGAACTGCTGGCCGGGAAGATCATCGGCAACGTCATCCTGGCCCTGGGCCAGCTGCTGATGTTCCTCGGGGTGGGGCTGCTGGCCGCCTGGCTGGCCCCCATCGAGATCCCGTTCCTGGGCGTCGTCTTCCAGGTGGCGACCTGGTTCGTCGTGTTCTTCCTGGCCGGGTTCCTGGTGCTGGCCGGATGCTGGGCCGCGCTGGGTGCCCTGGCCACCCGCACCGAGGACCTGCAACAGTCCTCCGGGCCGGTGGTCACGGTGCTGATCGGCATCCTGTTCATCGGCCTCTACGCCAAGGGCACGGTGCTGGTGATCGCCTCCTACGTGCCGATCGTCTCCTCCGTGGCCATGCCCATCAGGCTGCTGACCGGGCAGGTGCCCTGGTTCGAGCCGGTGCTCTCACTGCTGGTGGCGCTCGCGTTCTGCTGGGTGGTGCTGGTGTTCGCGGAGAGGATCTACCGCCGCGCGGTGATGCACACCGGCGGGGCGCTGACCCTGCGCAAGGCGCTGAAGCTCGAGGAGTAGCCCGCCCGGGGCAGGGCCAAACCCAACGCCTGCACCCAACGCCTGCACCCAGCACCGGCACAGCCACGGGCGCTAGGCTGTTCGGTGGAGAATTTCCCGATCCCGCCCAGAACCCAAGGAGCCAACGGCCCGTGAGCCCTACCACCCGACGCGTGGACCTGCCCGCCAAGCACATCCTGATCTGGCTGGTGCTGCTGGCCGGGCTGATCGCCAACAGCATGCTCAGCCTGGTTCACCTCTCCTTCGGCGGCAGCGGCCTGCTGGTGGTGAGCCTGTGGGCGGTGCGCCTGGTCGTGCTCGGCGCCTGCTGGCTGCTGCCGGCCCCACGCACCGCCAAGGCCTGGGGGCTCGGGTTGATCCTGGGGTTCCTGGTGCTCGACGCGCTGCTCAAGGCTCCGGTGCTTGGCCACATCGAATACGGGGACTGGTTCCTGGCCCGCGCCTTCGACCTGACCGGGCAGTACGCCGGCTACCTGGGCTTCTGCGGGTTCCTCTTCCCGCTGCTGCTGCTCACCGGCTGGTTCATCTTCCGCACCCGCCAACTGGCCGGCTGGCTGACCGGGTTCGCCGCCAGCCTGCTGCTGAGCTGGGCGATGCTGGCGGCCAGCAACTCCGAACAGGCCACCACCACGCTCTTCGTGCTGCTCGGGGTTGCCCGCTACGTGCTGCCGGCCTGGTTGGCGGCCGCCGCCGACGCGGTGGCCGCGCGCCGCGGGTTATCCACAAAACCCTAGCCCCCACCGGCGCCCGCTGGCCGGCGGGGCACACTGGGGACATGACCACCACGGAACTGGCCGCGAGCCTGAACGGGATGCAGCGGGTGCTGGCACAAGTCACCGGCAACGCCTCCCCGGTGGTGCCCGAAAACGACGGGACGCTGCTGCGTTCCCTGCTCACCCACGGCCGCCAGCTGCTCAGCTCCCTGCGGGAGGCGCTGGCCGCCACCACGGATCCCCGGCTGGCCCTGGAGCTGGCCACCGCGGCCCGGGAACTGCAAAA
>NZ_JAVGCZ010000158.1:0-3982 GCF_052928425.1 Glutamicibacter sp. BSL13 | reverse complement strand
TCGGGACGGACCAGGGGGCGGGACAGGACGCGGGGCAGGGCAGTGCGGACCCGGCACCGCAGCAGCAGACACCCGGCCCCGAGCCCGGCACGGCGTCCGCAGCGCCCAGCACCCCGGCCAGTGCGCCCAGCACTCCGGCCAGCAAGCCGTCGGCCAGCGACCCGGGGGTGGAGATCAGCTCCAATGTGCAGGCCGGGGAGCAGTGCACCGTTCTGGAGGCCGGGCTGAAGGTGCGCGGGCTGGATGATGAGCAGCTGCGCTGCGAAGAAGGGGACACCGGGTACCGATGGCACCCGATGTCCCCGTCCCCCTAGGGGCGCGCTAGGCGCGTTTGCGGCGCAGCAGCCACAGCCCGGCAAAGCCGGCCAGCGCCACCGCCGCCCCGCCCAGGAATGCGCCGAGCTGGGCGCCGCTGGGCAGCCAGGAGGAGGAACCGGCATCCCCTGCGGCCAGGGCCTGGCCCTGCTCGCCGATGTCCGGCTCCCAGGCGCCGGTGTTCTTCGCCTCCCCGCTGACCTCAACGGCCAGCGAATAGTTCAGCGGATTCAGTCCACGCGGGTCATTAGCGGTGCCGGCCACCGCGATGTAGTAGTCGCCGGGCACCCGCAGGCCGAACCTTCCCCCGTAGCCGTCCACCAGGTCGCGGGAGACCTCGCTGAGCGTGCTGCGGGTGACCGAGGCGCCCACATCCTCCCGGGAGAGCTTGTCCCAGCTCGTGCCGGCCACGTCCGGAGCCAGCAGGGGGGAATAGGTGCCGGTGGCCAGCCCGGAGGCGCTGGCGTTCTCGGAGGGCTGCACGCTCAACCGGTAGCTCAGCCGCTGACCCTCCGAAATGTGCACCTTGTAGTACTTGACCTCGTAGGGCAGCACCGAATCGGCGGAGATCGTGCCGGCGGAAAGCTCGGTGGCGGTGGCGAAACCGCTGCCGCCGGACACCGGGCTCGGCTCCCCGCTCAGGCTCACCGAGACCGGGGGCTGCTGTTCGGGCATCACCCCGGACAGCGAGGTCGGATCCACCGCCGGTTCGACGCTGACCCGCAGCTCCACCGGCACCTCGTCCTGCGCCTGCCACTGCCCGGTGCGCTGCAGCTTCAGGTACACCGTGTCATCCTCGCTGGAGAAGCAGGTGGAGTAGGTGTCCTTCGCCGTGGTCTGCAGGTGCAGGACCGGCAGCGGGGTGGAATTGCTGCGGGAGATCGAAGCGTTCGAGTTGCCGGCGCAGGCGCGCCCCTGCGAATCAAGCAGCTCGGCGCGCAAGCGCATCGATTCGCGGCTGGTGGGTTCGCCCATCATGTCCACGATCGGCTGGCCGCTGACCGTCAGGCGCTCGCCGTCCTGGATGTCGGGCAGCTTGTAGTAGCGGGCCTGCTCCTCACCGGTGACCGGCAGGCGGTCCTGATGGGCGCCCGCCTCCAGCCGGGGCGCCGAATCCATGGAATCCGAGCCGGTGATATCGGCGCCCACCGGCTGGTGCGCCAGGATCTTGCTCTCCGGGCTCTGCTCGGCCACCGCGGCGGTGGCGCCCTGGGCCACCAGGGCCAGGCCCAGCGCCGTGCTCAGTACAAGCTTCCTCATGGCCGTCCCTTCGGCTCGTTGTTCTGGATCTGGGTGGTCGCCGGTTCCACGACCGCCGTGGCGCGGTGGCGCTGCAGGAAGCTGCCGGCAGCCAGCACGGCCGCGGTGATCAGCAGCCCGGCGGTGAACCAGGGCCACAGCGGGCCGCTGGAAGGGCCTGCCTGCCCGGTGGCCTGCGGCTGCTGGCTGGGCTCCGGCTGATCCTGCTGCTGTTCGGCGGGGGCCGGTTCGGCTGAAGCCTGCCCGGCATCCTGGTCGGTGTCCGGTTCGCCGGCCGGTTCGCCCTCGAAGATCGGCGCGGCGCCCGGGAAGGGCTGCTCGGTGCCGGTGACCTCCACGGCCAGCTCGTATTCGAAGGGCACCGCATTGGACTTCTGCTGCCAGGTGTCGGAATACACCACCACGTAGTAGTCCCCGCCCAGGTAGGCGTCCTTGCCGATCGAACCGGAACGGTTGGACTGGTCGACCGCGGTGCGCATGTTCAAGGTCGCCGTGGAGTTCGTCTTGGAGCGGTACAGGGAATTTTCCCCCACCATCTGCACCTGCTCGCGCACCGCCGAGTACACCGCGACGCCCACCTTGTTGGTGCCCGCTTCGGTGTTGTTCCCGCCGGTGGCGCGCAGGTTCAGCTTCTGCCCGTTGCCCACGTGCACCTTGTAGTAGCGTCCCTCGCTGGTCAGCGCGGAGTCGGCATAGATCTTCCCGGACTCGATGGGCAGCGCGTCGTTGAAGCTGGAGCCGCCCAGCACCGGGTCCGCCTGCCCGGTCACGGTGACGGAGCTGGGTTCATCGGCCTGGCGCGCCTCGGCGCCCAGCAGTGTGGCGTCCACAGCCGGTTCCAGCACGTAAAGCAGCTCCACGTCCATGGGGGCGTCCTTTTGCAGTTCCCCGTCGCGGGTCACCTTGGCGAACAGTTCGCCGGTGCCGTCGGCGAAGCAGCCGGTGGAGGCGTCCTGGCGGTACTCGGGGCTGTTGACGTAGCCGCTCATCGGGCGGCCGAGCTCACTGGTGTTGGAGTTGGCGCTCTGCGCGGAGGTGCACTCGCGCCCCTGCCCGTTGACCAGCTGCACCCGCACCCGGCCGGAGGCCACGGTGGCGTGGTCGTAGGTCTGGTCCGGGATCATGGTGGCGGAGAAGTGGGCGCGCTCGCCGGGCTTGAGCGGACCGATCTTGTAGTACTTGGTGGTGCCGTCCTTGCTGACCCAGCTCTCGGTTTCCCCGCGCTCCAGGGTGTCCAGGTACTGGCCGGGAACCATGGTGGGGGCCTCATGCATCTGGGTGGCGCCCTGAATCGGGGTGCCGGCCGGGGTGTAGCCGGCGAAGGCGCGCAGGGTGCGCACCGTCAGCTCCTGCTGCAGCGAGTCGGCGTCCTGGGCGGTGACGTAGCTGCCACCGGTGGTCTTGGCGATGCATTCCAGCTCGGCCCGGGCCTTGGAGTTCACCTTGAAGCCGATGGTGTGCACGGTCAGGTCGATGCCCTGCCCGGCCAGGTCCTTCGCCGCGTCACAGGCCGGGGGCTCGAAGCAGTTCTCCTCGCCGTCGGAGACCAGGATGATCGACTTGGGGCCCTGGACCTGCTGCAGCTCCTTGGCCGCGTGCAGCAGCGAGGCCCCGATCGGAGTTTCGCCCACGGCCTTCAGCCCGTCCAGCTTGCCGGCCAGCTCCTTCTTGTCCACCGGGCCCGGTTTCTGCACGGTGGTGATGTCATCGCACTTCTTCGGGGTCTTGGAGCCGTAGACGACCAGGCCCATCGACGCGTCCTGGGGTGCGTTGTTGATCAGGTGCTTGGTGGCCTTCTTCGCGGCGTCGATGCGGGTGGTGCCCTTCCCGTCCGCGTCCTTGGCCAGCATGGAGCTGGAGTAGTCCATGACCACCATGACCGGCTGCAGTTCGGCGGCCGGGGGCTCATCGGCCTGCGCGGCGGCCAGGGGTGCCGCGCAGAGCAGCCCGGTGGCCAGCAGCGCCACGAGGCGGGTCAGATAGCGGGGCATCTCTCGATCCTTCCGTTGCGAGTGTTTGCAAAAGCAAATATAGCTCATGCGTTTGCAAATGCAAACGTCCGTGGGAAACTATTTCCATGGACAACACCATCGAACAGCAACGGGCCATCTATGGCACGTCCCTGGCCGAACGTTTCGGCGCGGTGATGAAGGATTACGGGTTGTCCCAGCGTTCCCTGGCCGCCGTGCTGGGCATCAGCGCGCCGATGCTCTCCCAGCTGATCGGCGCCCGGCGCATCAAGATCGGCAACCCGGCGGTCTACGGGCGGCTGCTGATGCTCGAGGCGCGGCTGGGCGAGCCGGACCGGCAGGCGGTGCTGCGCGAGGTGCAGGCCGCCGACGCGGTCACCGCCACCCACTCCGAGACCCCGCGCACCGGCGCCGGGCGCGCCGGGGCCCTGGACTAC
>NZ_JAVGCZ010000157.1:0-4012 GCF_052928425.1 Glutamicibacter sp. BSL13 | reverse complement strand
CAACCTGGGCACGGGACTTGACCGGCAGGTCCTTGGCGGGCAGGACCACCTGTCCCTCGCCGCTGGGCTCGGGGACCGGCCCGGGGGTGTTGACCGGGGCCTCGGAGTGTCCATCCCCGCAGGCGCTCAGCGTGGCGGTGGCTCCGAACAGGGCGGTGGCGCACATGATGGTGCGGCGATCTGGGCGAACGGCGTCAGTCATGCCTCCATTCTTCCAGAGAAAACCCCGCCCGGGAAAAGCGCCGGGCGCCCAACGCGCACAGCCCCGGCACCCCCGCGCTGCGGGTGTACCGGGGCTGTGCGCCTGCTGGCGCAGGGACGGGTTAGGCGTGGAACTTCTTGCCGTTCACCCGCTGCGAGGCGCCGATCTGGTCCAGGTACGGGGTGATCCCGCCCAGGTGCATCGGCCAGCCGGCGCCGGTGATCATGCACAGGTCCACGTCCTGCGGCGCGGCGACGACCCCTTCCTCCAGCAGCAGGCCGATCTCCTCGGCCAGGGCGTCCTGAACCCGGGTGAGCAGCTGCTCGGCGGTGGAGGGCTGGTCACCGAAGCCCATGACCTGCAGCGCCTTCGGGTCGATGACCTGGTTGCCCTGCTCGTCCTTCACCCACAGCGCGGTGATCTTCGCGTCGATCAGCGCCTGCAGGTTGGCCGAGACCTTGAAACGCTCACCGAACGCCGCATGCAGCGATTCGTTCACATGCTGCGCCACCGGCAGCCCGACCATCGCCAGCAGCGTGAACGGGCTCATCGGCAGGCCCATCGGCTGCAGCGCGCTGTCCGCGGTCTGCGCGTCGGTGCCCTCGTCGTACGCGGCCTGCACCTCGCTCATCAGCCGCAGCAGCACCCGGTTGACCACGAACGCGGCCGAGTCGGTGGTGCGCACGCAGGTCTTGCGCAGCGACTTGCCCAGCACGAACGCGGTGGACAAGGTGGCCTCGTCGGTCCACTCGGTGGCCGCGATCTCCAGCAGCGGCATGACGGCCACGGGATTGAAGAAGTGGAACCCGACCAGGCGTTCGGGGTGCTTCAGGTCCCGGCCCATCTCGGTGACCGAGAGCGAGGAGGTGTTGGTGGCCAGGATGCACTCGGGGGAGACCACGGCCTCCACCTCGGCGAACACCTGCTTCTTCACGCTCAGCTCCTCGAACACCGCCTCGATGACGAAGTCGGCGTCGGCGAACGCGTCCTTGGTCACCGAGCCGGAGACCAGGGCCTTGGCGCGGTTGACCGCGTCGGCGCTCATCCGGCCCTTGGCGCCCAGCTTGTCGATCTCCCCGTGGATGTAGCCAAGGCCCTTGTCGATGCGGGACTGGTCCAGGTCGGTGAGCACCACCGGCACGTTCAGCCGGCGCACGAACAGCAGCGCCAGCTGGCTGGCCATCAGCCCGGCCCCGACCACGCCGACCTTGGTCACCGGCTTGGCCAGCTTCCTGTCCGGCGCCCCGGCCGGACGCTTGGAGCGGCGCTGGACCAGGTCCAGGAACGCGTAGATGGTGTTGTGGAACTGGTGGGTGGCCATCAGTTCGGTCAGTGCCTCGATTTCCAGCTGCGCGGAGTGCTTCTGGCTCTTCCCGATCCCGGCGCGGAAGACCTCCAGCGCCTTGTACGGGGCCGGGGCGGCACCGTGGACCTTGGCGTCGACGAACTTTTCGGCCTCATCGGCGGCGGCGTGGAAGCGGGCGGCGACCTGCGGGTTCGCATCATCCACCGCATTCGGGCGTTGCACGGTGCGCTGGCCGGTGAGCACCTCATCGGCGAAGCCCAGGGACTGCTCCAGGAAGTCGGCCGGCTCGTACAGCGCATCGGCGGCGCCCAGCTTGTAGGCCTGTGGGCCGGAGAGGGTGCGGTTGTTGTTCCAGGGGTTCTGGATGATCACCTTCAGGCCCTCCTCGGGCCCGATCAGCCGCGGCAGGCGGTAGATGCCGGCCCAGCCCGGGATCAGGCCCAGGAAGGACTCGGGCAGCCCCAGCGCCCCGGCCGTGGTGGACACGGTGCGGTAGGTGCAGGCCAGCGCGATCTCCATGCCGCCGCCGAGCGCCAGGCCGTTGATGAAGCAGAAGGTCGGCACCCCCAGATCGGCCAGCAGGTCGTAGGTGGCGTGGCCCAGGCTCGCCATCGCCCGGGCGTCCTCGGCGCGCTGCAGCTCGGTGACCGAGGACAGATCCGCGCCGGCGATCAGGAAGTACGGCTTGCCGGTCACGGCCACCGCATCGATCTGCCCCTCGGCGGCGCGCTGCTTCAGCTCGGTGAGCAGTGCGCGCAGCTCCAGCAGCGAATTCGGGCCCAGGGTGGTGGGGCGCTTGTGGTCCAGCCCGTTGTCCAGGGTGATCAGCACCAGCTTCTTGCCGCTGGGCAGGGTCAGCTCCTGGCTGAGCGGATGGGTGACGATCTCGTCCTTCTTCAGTTCGGCGACGGCCGAAAAGTCCTGCGTATCCTGTGTCATGCTCTTCTCCTAAGCCTTGGTCCCGAAGTCCTGGTGGTGCGGGTTCTCCCAGATCACCGTGCCGCCCATGCCCAGGCCGATGCACATGGTGGTGATGCCGTAGCGTACCGAGGGGTCCTCCTGGAACTGGCGGGCCAACTGCGTCATCAGCCGCACCCCGGAGGAGGCCAGCGGGTGGCCCACCGCGATCGCCCCGCCGTAGCGGTTGACCCGCTCATCGTCCTGGTCGATGCCGTAGTAGTCCAGGAAGGAGAGCACCTGCACGGCGAAGGCCTCGTTGATTTCAAACAGGCCAATGTCCTCGATGCCCAGCCCCGCCTTGGCCAGCGCCTTTTCGGTGGCCGGCACCGGGCCGTAGCCCATCACGTCCGGCTCCACCCCGGCGAAGGCGAAGGAGACCATGCGCATCTTGGGGGCCAGGCCCAGTTCGCGGGCGGCCGCGGCGCTGCTGAGCAGTGCGGCGGTGGCCCCGTCGTTCAGCCCGGCCGCGTTGCCGGCGGTGACCCTGCCGTGCGCGCGGAACGGGGTGCGCAGCTGTTGCAGGTCCTCGATCGTGGTGCCCGGCCGCGGCGGCTCATCGACGGTGTTCAGCTGCCAGCCTTCCCCGGGGCGGCGGGAGGCCACCGGCACCAGGTCCGGCTGGATCTGGCCGGACTCATAGGCGGCGGCCAGCTTGGACTGGCTGGCCACGGCGTAGCGGTCGGCGCGTTCCTTGGTGATGGCCGGGAAGCGGTCGTGCAGGTTCTCTGCGGTGTTGCCCATGTTCAGCGCCTGCGGGTCCACGATCTTCTCGGCCAGGAAGCGCGGGTTCGGGTCGGCCCCGGCTCCCATCGGGTGGTTGCCCATGTGTTCCACGCCGCCGGCGATCACCACGTCGTAGGCGCCGAAGGCGATGCCCCCGGCGGTGCTGGTCACCGCGGTCATCGCCCCGGCGCACATGCGGTCGATGGCGTAGCCGGGCACGGACTTGGGCAGTCCGGAGAGCAGTCCGACGGTGCGTCCGATCGTCAGGCCCTGGTCGCCGGTCTGGGTGGTGGCGGCCATGGCCACCTCGTCGACCTTCTCGGCCGGGACGTTGGGGTTGCGGCGCAGCAGTTCGCGCACCGTCTTCACGGCCAGGTCATCGGCGCGCATGCCATGGTAGATGCCCTTTTCGCCGGCTTTGCCGAAGGGTGTGCGCACTCCGTCGATGAAGACGACGTCGCGGTCGTCGAGGGCTGCGTGCACTGTCGGATCGTTAGCACTCACCGTGTGGCTCCTTGTTGTGGTCGGTCGAATCCGAGGTCTCGGAAGATCGGAGGGGTTCTGTGACCCACAACATATGTTACTTAGCGGTAACTTGAAGTGCAAGTGCGCTGCATCACGCGCCGCGCGCGCGAGGCAGCCGCCCCGGCGGGACGGATACAACTAACGGCCGCACCCCTTGCTCCCGGGGCGCCGGGAGCAAGGGGTGCGGCCGCATGGACCATCGGCGCCAAGACGCCGGCCCCGGGGCTACTTGGCCAGTGCGGTGGCCAGCGGTGCGCGCAGCAGTTCGCGTTGCCAGGGGCGCGCGCCAAGCTGCT
>NZ_JAVGCZ010000156.1:0-4059 GCF_052928425.1 Glutamicibacter sp. BSL13 | reverse complement strand
CAAGGTTGCACTAAGCGGCAGCGAGCGAAGGGACGCAGCAGATGGAGCACCCAGTCAACGGCGACTTGCCTCGGGGCGTAATTACGACCGGGGTCGATCAGCTGGCCGAGACCAATCCTTTTAAGCCTGGAAGAATTTCCCCGCACACCTATTACAAGGCCGATAACTTCCGGGTGACCGAGCTGGCCTTTGACGACCAGGTGGTCCTCAGTGAGCATTCCTCGCCGCACCCGGTGATCATCCAGGTGGCCTCCGGAAGCGTTGAGCTGGAGATCGGTGGAACGGTGCATCGGTTGGCCGCTGGGGCGATGATGCATTTGGAGGCGTCCCTGGAGCATTCGGTCACCGCCCTGGAGCAGGCGCGGCTGTTGTTGATCTTCCTGTGCCGCTAGACTCTTTTATATCTGCCAATCCACTTTCGAGCCGTATGGTCTCTGACCGAAACATTAATCGTGTGGAAGATTCGACGGGTCAAAAAACGCATAATGCACCGCGGACTCTCCCTGTTGGTTATGCCACGGGGCGCGGCGTTTCTCACCGTATATACGTGTTGCTCATCGTGGGATACTCAGACCAGGACACTAAGGTACAGGACGCCGTTCAATGCTCAATCGTCACCGAAGTTAAGCTGCTCATTGCTTATGCGCGCGGGTGAGTTGTCTGGCGGTGTCCGGAAACTCTGAGAATTTCGGGTTATCGCCGGTTTGGATGAAGGCGACATCACTCCCACGGGGGACTCGTCCGTTGCGTATCTGACCGCGGAACCCGCGAATCGTCTGCGCGTGTCGACCGCTCCGATGAAGATATCATCGCTTGCGGCAACACCCGAGTAGCGGCCTTGCTCCTCTGCTGAAACCCAATAGTCATTGCCTGTGAATGATGCACAGGCATCGATTTCCTTAAGAACTTCGAGATTGGACGGAGTGCGGATGCTGAGGGCCGCAGAGTCGGCTGGATCTTCAAGTTTCAGCGTGATGGCTCGGAAAAAGAAGTAAGAATGGGAGTTTAGTACTAGCTGGTCTTGGACCAACGGCCGGGGTTGAAGCCAAATTTCGCGCCGACTCGGGCATGACTCAAAGTATGGCTGAGCCGCGAGGTGTCGCTTGCGAGAATTGTCTGTCTAAGTTTTTGGGCGGCCTTAGCGCACCGGCCTACCCCGAGGGAAATAACCCCGGGACCTGGTAACCTTGCGCGGCTTAGATCATCGGTTCCATCTCGCTGGTAGTGTAGACGACCTTGGGCAGTTCTTGCGGGAACACCCGGAACGGGGTGAACCTCTCGTAGGCATTGCGCCAGGGTAGCCACTGCCGGGGGTACTTCCTGCCCCGCGTTCTCTGGTCTCGAAATCATTCAGAGCCTGAGCCCGCCGCCTCAATGGTCGGCGCCTTGTAAATGTCGTTCAAGTGTCGGCTGACGGCGTCGCGGTCTGTGCAGTGAACCCGTCGTCGCGCGGATCAGGTGCACCTCGCAGGTCTGTTCCGTCGCCCAGAGCTTACACACTCTGTGAGTATTGAAATAGCTGGTCTGGAGAATGAGCACCTTGCAAAGCGTCACCCATCACAGTGTTACTTCACCGGTGACTTCTTTCTTCGAGCGTCCCCTTGGCTCCAGGCCGCGTCTGACGCGGCGCACGACGGGCTTTTACATGCCCCCGCCAGGAAGGATCACACTGCATATGACATCACGTGACGAGTATCACGTGAATAATCTTCCCGACAATAAATCACAGGCCTTGAGGAAAGCTCTTCCCCCGCTGACCGCGTCACTACAGGGTTCTGTAGTAGTCATTGAGGTATCAACATGAGGTGAGCCTAACTTGATGTAAAGGTTCATAAATACGAATCATACCTGTGGCGCTTATAACTTAGGTGTACCTCATGTACGGTTAGGAGCTGTGGCCGCACCGGTCACAGCTAGCCCCCGACCTGAGAGGTAGACCTTTCATGGGACTTCCCGCCATTTCCGGATACCACTGGCAGGCACAGTCGAACGCCGCCAACGCCGTTGACTGGAGCATCGACCCGCGTCGCGCTGTGCTGCTGGTGCACGACATGCAGCAGTACTTCCTCGACGTCTTTGACCGGCGCGATCCCCGCGCCCAGATCAACGCAGCCGTTGAAAACATCGGTGCGCTGCGACAGGCTGCCGACGCCGTAGGGATCCCGGTGGTCTACACCGCCCAGCCACCCAACCAGGATCCGGCCGACCGCGCCCTGCTCACCGACTTCTGGGGCACCGGGCTGGTGGCCGACGGGCGCGAACGCATCATCGACGCATTGGCGCCGCGCGAGGGCGAACACGTGCTGACCAAGTGGCGCTACAGCGCCTTCGCCCGTACCGAACTCGACCAGCTGCTGAAAGCGTGGGGGCGCGACCAGCTGCTGATCACCGGGGTCTACGCGCATATCGGCTGCCTGACCACCGCGCTGGATGCGTTCATGCGCGATGTCCAGCCGTTCCTCATCGAGGACGCACTGGCCGATTTCTCGCTGGAGGAGCACCAAATGGCCGTGGATTACGCCCGTGGCCGCTGCGCCGTGGTCGGCGACACGAGCTCGGCGCTTGCCGAGATCCGCGTTCCGGTCGCTGCTGCCCGATGAGCGCGAACCCCACCGCGAGACTGGTGCTGGTCACCGGTGCCGCCGGCGGCATCGGCGCCGCCGTCGCCGAGGAACTGGCCGGCAGCGGGCATGAGGTGCTGGCGGTGGACCGGGCCGGGCAGGGCGTACTGGCCCTGGACCTGACGGCCGAAGACGCCGTGGGGCGGCTGGATCAGGCCCTGCGCGAGCGGCTTGCCGACGGGACCCGGCTGCACGGCCTGGTCAACGTCGCCGGTGTGCTGGCCGCCGGGCGGCTGCTGGACATGGAGGCAAAGGACTGGGACGCGATGCACGCGGTGAACGCCCGCGCCGTGTTCCTCGTCTCCCAGCTGGCCGCCCGCACCATGATCGCCCAACAGTCCAGCGACCCGGCCAATGCCCGGGGCATCGTGACCGTCAGCTCGAACGCGGGCAACACCCCGCGCGACGGGCTGGGCGGATATGCGGCCTCCAAGGCCGCGGCCACCATGGCCACCCGATCGCTGGCCCTGGAACTTGCCGGGCACGGCATCCGCGCCAACGTGGTCAGCCCCGGCTCCACCGCCACCGCGATGCTGCACGGCATGGATCCGGACGGCGACATCGAGCCGGCCTCGATCGCCGGAGACCCCGCCCGCTTCCGCATCGGCATTCCGCTGGGACGCGTGGCCGACCCGCGGGACATCGCCGGGACGGTCGTCTTCCTGCTCTCGGCGGCCGCACGTCATATCACCGGCGCCGATCTGACCGTCGACGGCGGCGCCACCCTCTAGCCATCACTGGGCGCCGCAAGACGCCCATCCAGCCATCCCCAGTGCAAGGAATCCCCACGCCATGAACCCAAACCTTTTGGCGGCCAGGCCCCGCGCCGAGCGCGGCGGCCCCCACACCGCCGGAACCCCGGCCGGCTTCCGCTTCGCCTCCTATGGCCGGGTGCTCACCGGCCACGGGGTGCGTGCCCGCCTCGACAACGACCGGGCCCGCCAGATGGGGCTGGCCGCGGCCGCCCGCGAACTGCTGGCAGCCCACGGGCCCGACAGCGTGCTGGTGGGCATGATCCCCTTCGACCCGGACGCCGACGTCCACATGTACCTGCCCGAACGCGCCGAGCGCACCCCGATGCACCGCATCCCGGCCGCTAGCGCGCCGAACGTGCGCATCGAACAGGTGCGCGGGGCCGACAACCCCGACTTCATCTGCGCGGTCGATGCCGCGGTGGAGCGCATTGCCGCCGGGGAACTGGAGAAGGTCGTGCTCGCGCGCACCCTCGAAGTCGAGGCCGGCGAACCCTGGGACGCCACCGCGATCTGGCAGCGGCTCTACCGGCAGAACCCCGCCGGACACAGCTTCGCGCTGGACACCCCGGACGGCGGGATGATGGTCGGCAACAGCCCCGAGCTGATCGCCGGGGTCCGCCACGGGCAGCTGAGCAGCCACCCGCTGGCCGGCTCCGCGGCCCGGCACGCTGCGCTGGCCGCGG